>NZ_RZQP01000159.1:0-14677 GCF_003998165.1 Mesorhizobium sp. M7A.F.Ca.US.007.01.2.1
GCCCGCATCGTTCTGAAAATGGGGAATGGAACCGCCTGCCATCGTCGTCTCCTTAACGCAGTCTCGTCTGCATCTGGATCATATCAGACCTCTTTGCAAGTTCGATGAAATCAAACTGTCGCAAAAGCCTGTCAGAGGATAAGTTAAGCCGGTTAACCCATGACCCGAAAACCGATTTCGGTTTTCGGGAGGGACCATGGGTCGCTAGAGTGACTGGCTAGCCGGCTTGAGCGGGTGTGGAAGAGCGGGAATCATGAACGAACTGAAGCCGGTGCAGAACGAATTCGTGGATGTCGAGGTGGCTCGCCCGGAAGGCGGCAACCCTGACCGGTTTGTCAACCGCGAGTTTTCCTGGCTGCAGTTCAACCGGCGCGTTCTCGAGGAATCGCTGAACCTCAATCACCCGCTGCTGGAGCGCGTCCGCTTCCTGTCGATCTCGGCCGCCAATCTCGACGAGTTCTTCATGGTCCGTGTTGCCGGTCTTGCCGGCCAGGTGCGCGAGGGCATCACGCTGAAGAGCCCGGACGGCCGCACCCCCGAACAGCAGCTCGAACAGCTGCTGCGTGAGGTCGAGCGGCTGCAGGAAGACCAGCAGAAGAGCCTTTCGGCGCTCACCGTGCTGCTCAACAAGGAAGGCATCGAGAGCATCACCCGCGATGCGCTGACCAAGGACGAGAAAATCTGGCTGGAAGACCATTTCCAGGAACAGGTTTTCCCGGTGCTGACCCCGCTGTCGATCGACCCGGCGCATCCGTTCCCGTTCATCCCCAATCTCGGCTTCTCGATGGCGCTGCAATTGCGCCATCGCAAGAACGGCGAGGAGATGAGCGCGCTGCTGCGCCTGCCGGTGGCGCTGAAGCGCTTCATTCGTCTGCCGGACCGCAAGCATCATGTCCGCTTCATCCCGCTGGAAGAGGCTGTCGGCCTCTATATCGGCAAGCTCTTCCCCGGCTACGAGGTCAAGGGCTCCGGCACGTTCCGCATCATCCGTGACAGCGATATCGAGGTCGAGGAGGAGTCCGAGGACCTCGTGCGCCTGTTCGAAACGGCGCTGAAGCGGCGTCGGCGCGGATCGGTGATCCGCATCGAATTCGACAGGCTGATGCCTGGCGAATTGCGCGATTTCGTCGCCGGCGAGCTTGGCGTGTCGTCGAGCCGCATCAGCGTCTTGACCGGTCCATTGGCGCTCAGCCAGATTTCCGAGATCGTCGCCGTTCCCCGCGACGACCTGAAATTCACGCCCTACAATCCGCGTTTTCCCGAGCGCATCCGCGAGCATGGCGGCGATTGTTTCGCCGCCATCCGCGAGAAGGACATCGTCGTCCATCACCCCTACGAATCCTTCGATGTGGTGGTGCAGTTCCTGCGCCAGGCAATGGCCGATCCGGAAGTGGTGGCGATCAAGCAGACGCTTTACCGCACCTCCAACGACAGTCCGATCGTGCGCGCGCTGGTCGACGCGGCCGAGGCCGGCAAGTCGGTCACCGCACTGGTCGAGCTCAAGGCGCGTTTCGACGAGGAAGCCAACATCCGCTGGGCGCGCGACCTGGAGCGGGCCGGCGTGCAGGTGGTGTTCGGCTTTCTCGAACTGAAGACGCATGCGAAAATGTCGCTGGTGGTGCGGCGCGAGGACGGCAAGCTGCGCAATTACGTGCATCTTGGCACCGGCAACTACCACCCGGTCACCGCGCGCATCTACACCGATCTGTCCTTCTTCACCACAGATCCGACGATTGCGCGCGATGTCGCCCAGCTGTTCAATTTCATCACCGGCTATGCCGAGCCGACGGACGAAATGCGGTTGGCGATCTCGCCGTTCACGTTGAGAAGCCGCATCCTGAAGCACATTGCCGACGAGATTGCCTACGCGGTGCAAGGCAAACCGGCGCGCATCTGGATGAAGATGAACGCCCTCGTCGATCCGATCATCATCGACGCGCTCTACGATGCCAGCCGCGCCGGCGTCGAGATCGACCTTGTCGTGCGCGGCATCTGCTGCCTGCGGCCGCAGGTTCCGGGCCTGTCGGAAAACATCCGCGTAAAATCGATCGTCGGCCGTTTTCTCGAGCACAGCCGCATCTATTGTTTCGGCAATGGTTACGGCCTGCCGTCGGACGAGGCGATCGTCTACATCTCCTCGGCCGACCTGATGCCGCGTAATCTCGACCGCCGCGTCGAAACCATGGTGCCGATCACCAATCCAACTGTGCATGAACAGATCCTTGGCCAGATCATGCTGGGCAACATTATGGACAATCAGCAAAGTTTCGACGTATTGGCTGATGGAACCTCCCGGCGCGTCGTGCTGGAGGAGGGCGAGGAACCGTTCAACGCGCAGGAATATTTTATGACCAATCCGAGCCTGTCGGGACGGGGTGACGCGCTGAAGTCGCATGCGCCCAAGCGCATCGCGCAGTTCAAGCGCCGCAAGAAGAACGCCGCAGCGTCCGGCTGATGCTGTCTGATTCTCAGGGCCGGCTGCAGGACCGCCGACCGCTGTCCATCATCGACATCGGATCGAACTCGATCCGTCTCGTCGTCTATGAGGGGCTGGCGCGCTCGCCGACCATGCTGTTCAACGAAAAGATGCTGGCCGGTCTCGGCCGCGGCATCGTTTCGACCGGCAAGCTCGACCCCGAGGCGGTAACGCGCTCGATGGAAGAGTTCCGCCGCTTTCGTGCGCTTTCCGACCAGGCGGGCGCCGAGCAAATGTATGTGCTGGCGACCGCGGCGGCCCGCGAGGCGGTCAACGGCCCCGATTTCATCCATCGCGCCGAGGATGTGCTGAAGACCGAGATCCGAGTGATCAGCGGCCGTCAGGAAGCGTACTATTCCGCGCTCGGCGTCATTTCCGGTTTCCATCCGGCCGATGGCATCGCCGGCGATCTGGGCGGCGGCAGTCTCGAACTGGTCGATGTCAGCGGCGAGGCGATCGGCGACGGCATCACGCTGCCGCTGGGCGGCCTGCGCCTGCAGGACATGGCGAAGAACTCGCTGACCCAGGCGGCCAGGATCGCGCGTGACGAACTGGCGAAAGCCAAGCTGTTGAAAGGCGGGCAGGGCAGGCCCTTCTACGCCGTCGGCGGCACCTGGCGAAATCTTGCCCGGCTGCACATGGAAATGACCAACTATCCGCTTGGCGTCATGCACCATTACGAGATATCGGCCGAAAGCGCGGCGAACTTCCTCAAGCAGGTGGCCAAGGCCGAGATCGAGAAGGTCAAGGGCATCGAAGGCGTTTCGAAGAACCGCCGTTCGCTGCTGCCCTATGGCGCCATCGTGCTGCAGGAGATCATGGCGGCGATGCAGCCGTCGAAGATCATCGTCTCGGCGCTCGGCGTGCGCGAAGGCTTTCTCTATTCGCTGCTCGACGAGGCGGAGCAGAAGGCCGATCCGCTGATTTCGGCCTCGGAGGAACTCGCCCGCCTGCGCTCGCGCTCCGTCACCCATGCGCACGAACTTGTCGACTGGACCGCCAAGACCTTTGCGGCCTTCGGCATCGACGAGACCGAGGACGAGGCGCGCTACCGCCACGCGGCCGCATTGCTGGCCGACATCGGCTGGCGCGCGCATCCCGAATACCGCGGCAAGCAATCGCTCAACATCATTGCGCACGCGTCCTTCTTCGGCGTCGACCATCCTGGCCGTGCTTTCCTGGCGATGGCCAACGCCTATCGTCACGACGGCATCTTCAACGAAGCCATCGCCCCCGAGATCAAGGCTCTGGCACCGCCGCGCTATCTGGAGCGCGCCCGCGTGCTCGCCGCGATGATGCGCGTCGTCTATCTGCTGACGGCGTCGATGCCCGGCATCATGCCCAGGCTGAAATGGGAACAGCGCGCCAACGGCGTGCTGGCGCTGGTCTTGCCGGTATCGCTGGCCGATCTCTATGGCGAGCGGCCGGCCGGGCGCCTGGCGCAGCTGGCCAGGATCACCAACCGCCGGCTGGTGCTGGCCGTCGAGGGTGGCCCCAGCATGTCAGTGAAATAAGGCGCTAGCTGCTAGCAGACCCGTGTCTTATCTGACTTAAGCGGAGACCTGCCGGTCGTACTTCGCCGGCGGCTTCGCGTTTGACGACCGGCTTCCCCAATCCGTCGCTGCTTCGCAGCGCCACCTTTCCCCCTCCGGAGGGAAAGGAAGGGAGCCTTGTTGGAAGAGCGTTGGCGGCAACAGGCTCGCGCCCTTCCTCTACCCCGTCGATCGGGGGCGAGGTGGCTCGGCGAAGCCGAGACGGAGTGGGGGTCGATCAGCTCGGGCCCATCTACGCAAAAATATCAAACCGCGCCGCGCCCGTCGATCGACCATGCGCCGGCGCCGGCCATCGCCAGCGCTACAAACCCACCTGATATCGCAATGTCCTTCATCAGCATCTGCTGGTGCAGGAAGGCGAGCATCGCGTCGCCGCCGCCCTGGCCATAATGGCCGATGAAGCCGGCAACGATACAGAAGGCAGCGAGCAGAAGCGCTATGATCCGGGTCTGGAAACCGACCAGGATGAGCAGCCCGGCGATCAGTTCGAACAGTCCCGTGCCCCAGGCGGCAAGTGTCGGCAGCGGCAGGCCGAGGCCGGCGAAATAGCCTGTGGTGCCGGCGATGTCGCTCAATGCATGGAAACCGGAAGGCACGAACAGGGCGGCGAGCAGCAGCCGGGAGAGCAGGAGCAGCGCGTTGCGGGGCATGTTCACCTCCGTTGTCGGCCGCCGGCCGGCCTCGTCCCGATAGCCGATCCTATCAGAAAACTCCGGCCGACAGATCGGCGGTCATGTACCAACAACGAAAAAGCGGCGCGGAAAATTCCGCGCCGCTTTCTTGTTCGGCTATTGCCGGCTATTGGCTCAGCCGCGCTTGGCGTCGATCGAATAGGCACCGGCGCCCGAGGAAGCCAGCACGAGGAAGCCGCCCGCAATGGCGAGGTTCTTGAGAAACTGGATCATCTGCATCTGGTCGGCCCAACCGGTATGGGCGACCAAACCGGTAGCGACCGTGAAGACCGCCAGCACCCAGGCGACAATCCGGGTCTTGAAGCCGACGAGGATGGCGAGGCCGCCGAGAAGCTCGATCAGGCCGACGAGGGTGGCCGTTACGGTCGGCAAGGGCAGGCCGAGGCTGCCGAAATAGCCCGCTGTTCCGCTAATGGCGGTGAGCTTGCCGAAACCTGAAAGCAGGAAGATGACCGCGAGCAGGACGCGGCCGAGCAGGATGGTGGTCGAGGCATTGGATGCGCCGGAACCGGCGACTGAAATGTTGGTGGACATGGTGGCTCTCCGGGATGGGTTGATGCCGGGGAGATAGAGCAAACCGACTGTTCACCAAAGCCACCAGACTGGCGACACATTGTTCACAGTGCCTACGTTTCCGTGATCGGGCGGCCTGCGCAAAATTCGCTTCGGGTGAGGTCGTGACGGGAGTAAATTCTCCCCTCACGAAATACCGGGCTTTTGGTTGACGCAATTCCGGACCGAAAACCGCAGACACTTTTCCTGGAATTGCCTACCCCGGATGCGTCATATCCTCCGGCCGCACCAGGCGGTCGTAATCGGCTTCGCTGACCAGCCCGGTGGCGAGCGCTTCCTCGCGCAAAGTGGTGCCCTTCTTGTGCGCGGTCTTGGCGATCTTGGCGGCATTGTCGTAGCCGATGGTCGGCGCCAGCGCCGTCACCAGCATCAGCGAGCGGTCGAGTGCCGCCTTGATGTTGTCTTCGCGGGCCTCGATGCCGACGACGCAATTGTCGGTGAAGGAGACCGACGCGTCGCAGAGCAACTGCACCGACTGCAGGAAGTTGTAGGCCATCAGCGGATTGTAGACATTGAGCTCGAAATGACCCTGGCTGCCGGCGAAGGTGAGCGCCGCATTGTTGCCGAACACCTGTACGCAGACCTGCGTCAGCGCCTCGCACTGGGTCGGGTTGACCTTGCCCGGCATGATCGACGAGCCCGGTTCGTTTTCCGGCAGTGACAGTTCGCCGAGGCCCGAGCGCGGGCCTGAGCCGAGGAAGCGGATGTCGTTGGCGATCTTGAACAGCGCGGCGGCCGCCGCATTGATGGCGCCGTGCGAAAACACCATGGAATCATGGGCCGCCAGCGCCTCGAACTTGTTCGGCGCGGTGACGAAGGCGATGCCGGTGATGGAGGCGATGCGATCCGCGACCCTTTCGGCGAAGCCGACCGGCGCGTTGAGGCCGGTGCCGACGGCGGTGCCGCCCTGCGCCAGTTCCTGCAAGCCGGGCAACGTCAGCTCGATGCGCTTGATCGACGAAGCGACCTGCGCGGCATAGCCCGAAAATTCCTGACCAAGGGTGAGGGGGGTGGCATCCTGCGTGTGCGTGCGGCCGATCTTGATGATGTGATTGAACTCTCTGCTCTTGGCGGCGAGCGCCTTGTGCAGGTGCTTCAGTGCCGGCAACAGATCGTGCACGATGCGTTCGGCGCAGGCGATGTGCATGGCTGTCGGATAGGTGTCGTTCGACGATTGGCTCATATTGACGTGATCGTTGGGATGCACCGGCTTCTTGGAGCCCATGACACCGCCCAGCATCTCAATCGCCCGGTTGGAGATCACCTCATTGGCGTTCATGTTGGACTGGGTGCCCGAACCGGTCTGCCAGACCACCAGCGGGAAATGCTCATCGAGCTTGCCGTCGATGACCTCTTGCGCCGCCTCGACAATCGTCTTGCCGATCGCAGGATCGAGCCGCTTGAGCTCCATGTTGGCTTCGGCCGCCGCCCGCTTGACGATGCCCAATGCGCGCACGATCGACGCTGGCTGCTTCTCCCAACCGATCTTGAAATTGCCGAGCGAACGCTGCGCCTGCGCGCCCCAATACCGGTCGGCGGCGACTTCGATGGGACCGAACGTGTCGGTTTCGGTTCTGGTCTTTGCAGCGGTCACGGGTCTCTCCTTGTCGAAGTCGGCAACGGCGTATCGCGTTGCACAAACGGCTTCAAGCGGAGAATGCGGGCGGCGAGGATGCAAATCGGTTGAAGGCGCGGCGCGTCTCTCCTTCTCCCACAAAGGGGAGAAGGGAAGGACTGCGCAGTTTCGGCCTCTCACCCCAGCGGCGGACCGACAATGTCGATGCCGTTTTTTGCGCAAAGCTGCACCAGTGCCGCGATGATTTCCGGTGTTGGTTCCATCAGCGGCGGCAGTTCGGGCTGTTCGGCGGGACGGCTCGCCTGACGCAGCATCGTCTCAAAATCCGAACCGCGCGTGATGGTGAGGGTGCGCGCACCTTCCGGGGATTCGACCCGGTAGGTGTGCGGCAGGCCTTTCGGTGCGATGACGGTTTCGCCGGCGTCCGCAATGCGTTCGTGGCCGTCGATCTGAAAGCGCAATCTCCCCTCCAGGATGTGAAACACTTCGTCTTCCCTGCGATGCACATGCAGCGGCGGCGAGTCGCCATAGGGCATGTGATGCTCGACGACGCAGGTGCCGTCCTCTCCTGCCATCGACGAGACGTGGATCGCGACGAGCGTGTTGTTGAACCAGAAGAGTTCCTTGCCTGTGATCGTGCCGGGGGTCATTGTCATGGCGTGTCTGATCCTTCTGTTGCCTGTGCCTGCTGGGCCCATGACGATCTAGCCAGGGATACGCCGACAACGGAAATCGAATGATCGTATGGGGCGAATTGATGCGATGAATTTGAACGCGCTCGACCTCAATCTCATCAAGGTGTTCGACGCCCTTCTGCGGGAGAGAAGCGTTACGCGTGCCGGCGAGCAGATCGGCCTCAGCCAACCTGCCGTCAGCGCTGCGCTCAATCGCTTGCGACATCTCCTCAACGACCAGCTGTTCGTGCGACGGGGCAATGACATGATGCCGACACCGCGCGCCGAGAGCATGGCCGAGCCGTTGCGCGTGGCGCTTCGCGAGATCGAACGCGTCTTCCATTCGGCCAAGGCGTTCGATCCGGCGGAACTGGAGCGAACCTTCACGTTCATGGGGGCGGATTTCTTTTCCATGATGCTGATGCCAGCGCTGGCGGCACGCATCGCTGGCGCCGCGCCGCGCGCGTCGCTAAGGTTTCTCGATAGCGCGCGCGGCGATGTCTCGCGGCTGCTCCAGGACGATGAAATCGACGTAGCGCTCGAGCGTCCGCTGGAGGTCTCCGACTGGGTCTCAAGCACGCCTCTGTTCCATTCACCATTCGCCATCATCGCCGCGCACGACAACGCTGCGATCAGGCAGGCGGGAATCATGGAAGGCAAGACTCTGCCGATCGACCTCTTCTGCGAGCTGCCCCATATTCTTCGTTCTATCGACGGGTCGATGTCGGGCTCCACCGACGAGGCGCTCCGCAAGATCGGGCGAACGCGCCGTGTAAGCCTGACCCTGCCGCACTTTCAGGCTGTCGCATTAGCCGTGGCAAATGGAAACCACCTGTCGGCGGTGCCCAGGCAGTTCGCGGTTTGGGCGGCCGAGACCCTGCCGCTCGTCATCTTTGAACCGCCGCTTCCCATTGCTGTTCCGGAAATCAGGATGTACTGGCACGCGCGCCACGACGACGAGCCACCCCATCGCTGGGTTCGCGATCAGATCCTGGAGGCGGTAGGCGTACTTGGATTTGTAGAAAGTGGCGTCGCTGAAAATGTCGGCGCTTGGCGTGGCGCCCGGACGGATCAGCCCGCGGTATAACCACCGTCGACGGAGAAGACCCCGCCGCTGGTCCAGGCCGCCTCGTCGCTAGCGAGGTACACTGCGATGCCCGCCAGATCGTCGGGGCGGCCGATTCTGCCAAGCGGATAGCTGCGCTCGACATAGGCTTTCAGCTCGGCCTTTGCCTCGGCCGGCAAATTGTCGACGGTCTTGCGTCGCATGGCGGTGTCGACCGTGCCGGGCGCGATGGCGTTGACGCGGATGCCGCGCGGGCCGAGTTCGAAGGCCAGCGATTTGGTCAGCGAGTTCAACGCGCCCTTTGACAGGGAATAGAGGCTCGACGGCCGCTTCGGGATCATCTTGTTGGCGAAATAGGACGAGATGTTGATCACCGACGCGCCGGCCGCCAGATGCGGCAGCAGACCCTGGGTGAGGAAGAACACCGCCGTCACATTGAGCGCGAAGGATTGCTGGAACTGCGCCTCGCTGACGGTCTCGAACGGCACCAGGAAAGCCACCCCGGCATTGTTGACGAGGATATCGAGCGGCCTGCCCGATTTTTTCACATTCTCGACGACGGCCGCGATGCCGGCCGAGGTGGCAAGATCGGCCGACAGCGTCTCGATAGTGCCGCCGAGGTGCTTATGGGCGGCGTCGAGCTTCTTGGTGTCGCGGCCGACGATTAGGACGTCCGCGCCCTCGCGCGAAAAGGCCTCGGCGATCGCCAGGCCGATACCGTCCGACCCGCCGGTAACCAGCGCGCGCTTGTTGTGAAGTCTCATCGGATGCTCCGAGATTTCTGCGTCGTCGAGAGCACCGTATAGTGGCGGCCAAGGTCAAGCCGTCAGCCTATCCCACGGTATGAACTTCGACCGCCGCCACCCGCCAGGCCGGCCGAGGCTGGTTTAAGCGCCGGCGGTCGCAAGCTCCCCCAAAGCCAGCCGTCCCGCGACATAATTCTTGACCTGGCGGACAGCCTGTTCGCGCGACACGCTGCCCGGCTGCAGGCCGAGCCGCAACCAAAGCCCGTCGATCAGCGCGGTGACGCCAAGCGCGATGTCGTCGGCATCTCCGGGCGAGGCGAGGCCGCGCAGGCCCGACAACAGGTTCGAGCGCATGCGCGCATGGATCACCCTCTGGATACGAGCCATCTTCTCGTCGCGCGGCACCTCGGCGCAGAGCGACAGCCAGGCATGGCAGAGAGGCGGCTGGAACAGATGCTCCTCGAAATTGCCCTCGATCACCGCATCCATGCGCTCCATCGGTGTCTGCGCCCGGCGAAGCCGCGCGATCACCGCCTGGCACAGGACGGCGTTTGCCTCACGCATCGCGTGCTCGAACAATTCCTGCTTGTTGCGGAAATAGTGCAGCACGATGCCCTTGGAGGCACCGGCCTGCGCCGCCACCTTTTCCAGTGTCGCGCCGGCAATGCCCTCGCGCTCCAGCACCGCGAAGGCCGCCTGCCGCAATTCCTTGCGGCGGATCTCACTGAGACGCTTGAGTTTCACGGCATCGGTCCATGCATGTCGAATCCACGTTGACATCTTCGTCCGTTCAGATCAAGAATTGACCCATGGGACAATAAAAAGACCGATTGGTCAATTTTGTGGACGAGGAGAACCGAAATGTTGCGCATCCTTGCAAATGGCGTCTGCCTTGCCGGCCTCATGTTGGCCACTCATGCGGCCCAGGCGGCCGAGGCCGAAGAGTGCAAGACGGTCCGCATGGCCGAACCCGGCTGGAACGACCTTGCCTTCACCACAGGAGTCGCAAATGTCCTGTTGGAGGCGCTTGGCTATCAGCCGCAAAGCCAGGTGCTCGGCATCAACGTCATCTACGAGGGCATGAAAAACAGGGACCTCGACCTGTTCCTGGGCTACTGGGACCCGGCCATGGTCACCTATTACGAGCCCTACAAGAAGGACGGCTCGGTCGAGAATGTGCGCGTCAATCTCGTAGGCGCCAAATACACATTCGCCGTGCCGACCTATGTCTGGGAAGCCGGCGTCAAGGACATTTCCGACCTGCACAAATTCGCCGACAAATTCGGCAAGAAAATGTACGGCATCGAGCCTGGTTCAAACCAGTTGATGATGGACGCGATCGCCGATCCCGCCTTTGGCCTGGAAGGCTGGCAGGTGGTCGAATCGAGCGAAGCCGGCATGCTTTCCGAGGTCGGCTACGAGATCAAGGAGAAGCAGTTCATCGTCTTCCAGGGCTGGGCGCCGCACCCGATGAACATGATGTACGACTTCAAATATCTGACCGGCGGCGACAAGTTCTTCGGCCCGAATTTCGGCGCCGCGACGGTGACGACGCAGGTGCGCAAGGGCTATCTGCAGCAATGCCCGAACGTCGCACAGTTCTTGAAAAACCTCGCCTTCGACATCGATTTCGAGAATGTCGGCATGGGTTATCTGATCAATGACGGCATGAAGCCGGAGGACGGCGCGCTGAAGGCAATCACGGCCAACAAGAGCCGTCTCGATGCCTGGCTCGCCGGTGTCACCACCTTCGACGGCCAACCCGGCCTTGCCGCGGTCAAGGAAAAGCTCGGCCTGTGAGGGCGGCGGTGCTGAATGCCTGCGCGGACCAGGACGGCTGGGCCGGCCGCAAGCAGTTCGTCACTGTCGGCGATCTCGACATCGCCTATGTCGAGGTAACAGGCGCCGAGCCGGCACTGCTGTTGGTGCACGGCTTCACCGACACCAGCCGCAGCTTTTCGCTTCTTGCGCCCTATCTCGCCGGCCGCCGTCTGATCATGCCGGATCTGCGCGGCCACGGCGCCTCGCAGGCCGGCAAAGGCTGCGGCATCGCCGATTTCGCCGACGATATTGCTGGGCTGGTCCTGCGTTTGCGGCTCGACCGGCCGGTCGTCGTCGGCCATTCGCTGGGCGCCATGGTGGCCATCGCCTTGGCTGGGCGACACAGGGAGCTGATTGGCGGGCTGGTGATGCTGGCCGGCACGCTGAAGCCCGATTTCGCGCCGGATCATCCGCTGGTCGCGGGCGTCGAGGCGCTGCGCGACCCGATATCGCCGGCCGATCCGTTCTACGCCTGGTGGCATGCCTGCAGTCCCGACGTGCCAGCGGCCTTTCTCGCCGGCCTGGCGCAAGAGGCCTCGGCGATGCCGACACCGCGCTGGCGCGCGATTCTCGAGGAAATCCGCCGCGCCGATCTGACCGATGCGGCGCGGGCCGTGCAAGTCCGGACGCTGATCATTGCCGGCGCGTGCGACCCGCTGTTCGCCGAGGCGCACCAGCAGGCGTTGCAATCCGCTCTTGCCGGAGCCGTCTTCGTTCGGGCTGAGAGCTGTGGCCACAACCCGCATTGGGAAGACCCGGCCCTTGTCGCCAAGACCATCATCGAGGCATTTGAAGTCTGATGCATGTCGCCCAAAAGTGGCCCCGGTTTTGGGAGAATGACATGCACAAAAAAGGATCTATTCCTAAAGCGCTCGACGCGCTTTAGGAATAGATCCCGACCAGCGATTGCGATGTCGGCGACAGCCGCAAAGTCTCCGTGGGTTTGGTCAGGCCGGGTTGCGCGGCCCGCCAAAAATCCTGCCATGCCGGCGAGGCGGCAAGCGCGGCCTTGTGGCGGGCATGCGCTTCTGTGCTGGCAAAACCCATGACGCTGATGAAGACGTTTTCGTCAGCCCGTACCGGCAGGCGCGGAAAATTGTTTTCGGCAGGCTCGGTCACGAACGCGGCGAGCAGGCGTGCGTCGGCTGTCATCAGGCACGCCGTCTCAATCTCGAAGCGGGTGGTGAAATCTGCCTCCGTGCCCGGCTGCAAATGATGAATCTCGATGACAACGATGCCGGCCAGCGGCCTGTTTCGAATGGGCTTTTCGTCGCCGGCCAGGTTTGGCCGCTGCGCCCCCGCAAGGTCGAAGCCGGCGCCCGGCCACGCCGGCTTGAGCAGCAGCACATCGTCGGAATCGATCATCGTCGCGTTGGCCGCATCGCGGTGCGCCGCCCAGACCGGCCCGCCATAGAAAGCGGCGAGAGCATTTTTCCGCGCAGCCATGCCGTCGAAGCCGCGCATCCAGACGAACATGTCCGGGCGGTCGAGGTCCCGGAACTGGCCGATGATGGTCATACCGGCGGCCTCCTGGCCCTCGATCAGCCTGCCGTCGAAGATGTCGATGAGCGTGTCGCGTTGGCCTGGCTTCAGCGTGTATTGCCGCAACTCGACGACAGGCGAGGCGAGCGCTGAGGGTTTCGGCGCGACGTTCTGGGGCAGGTTCATCCGGCATTCTCCAAAACAGGGTGATTGTCCTGTTTGTAAAACAGACCGGTTGTCCTGTTTTGTCAATATGCTAATGTCCGGCAATGTCAGCAGAGATGATCGCTCAACCAAAACCGCGCCCGGGAAAACGCATCAACGACCCTGAGGGCATGCGCAAGAAAGTGCTCGATGTCGCCGAGGATGCGTTCCAGGCGCGCGGCTATCACGCCTCCAGCATCGGCGACCTGATGGCGGCGGCGGGTGTCAGCGGCGGTGCGCTGCATCACCATTTCCCGACCAAGAAGGCGCTCGCGCTGGCGGTGATCGACGAGCGTGTGGCGGCAGCGGTCGAAGAGACATGGATCGCGCCGGTGCTGGCGGCGGCGTCGGCCCGCGAAGGCGTGCGCGCGGTGTTCGAGGCCGTGGCGGCGGAACTGGAGCAGCAGGGTTTCGTGCGCGGCTGTCCGCTCAACAATCTGGCGCACGAATTGTCGCTTGCCGACCCGGATTTCCGCATTGCCCTTGCCGGGATCTTTGCCGGGTGGCGGCGCGCGATTGCCGCCAAGCTGCGTGCCGACCAGCAGGTGGGCAAGGACGAGCACACGGACCCCGAACGCTTCGCCGCGCTGGCGGTCGCCGCCTATTCCGGAGCGATGTCGATGGCCAAGGCCACGCAGGATGCCGGTGTGCTGCGGGATTGCCTGGCGGGGCTGGAGCGCAGCGCGCCGTCGCCATCGCAGGGCGCATTGGCAGCCAGGCGACGCAACAGGATACTGCCACGGCCGGGAACCCCTTGACTCGCCGTGCTCTGGTTCAGCTACTCGGCCAGCGGCTTGATCGTCTCGTAGCCGTTGACGGATTCCGAACTGGTGCCTTCATCGTAGCGCCGCGCGAGCGCGGCTTGCAGATCTGGCGCATAGAGGGCGGTAAATGAATCCAGCGTCTCGCCGGCACCGTTCTTGAAGGTCTCCTCGACCGCCAGGACATTGTATTTGCACTCGCCCATGCTGAATGTCTCCTTGCCCTTGACGACCAGGCTCAGCGTCTTGGTGCCCTTCGGCGGCTTGTTCGGCGACAGCTCGACGAACTCTATCGCGGCCTTTGTCCCCGTCTTCAGCGGAAACAGCTTTCGCAGATCGGAAAGCGGGATCATCGCCTGGCGACCGGTGTCGCTGTCGCGAAACACCTCGATCAGGCCGGCGAACAGATACTGGGTTTGCGGCGATTGCGATTCGTAGGTGTTGGCAACCGACATCATCCCGCCAGCCACGGGCCGAAATTCGCTCTGGATGCCGGGCCTCGCCAGAACGAAACCCTTCCTGGCGGACTTGGCGTCGACGCAACCCGCCGCATGCGCGGTGCTCGCGCACAACATCGCGGCCAGGATCATGCAGATAGGTGCGGCTTTCATTTTTCGTCCTCCTCCGCTTGCGCAAGCGAGACATGCCAGACCCGTGGCGTCATGTCGATGATGGCGCAGAGGCGCTGGACGACCGGCCGCTGTCCATGCTGAATCAGCGTATGATGAATCGCCGTTCGACTGCATCGCTTTCCCGACGCAACTTCCTGGCGCAGGCTGCAGGATTTGCCGCGGCCGGCGCCTTGTCGCGCCCGGCCTTCAGCCAGACCGGGCAACGCGTCCAGTCGATCGACGCCACTTTCCTGTTCATCGCCGATGTCCATGCCTGCCGCATGGCGAGCGGCTTGAGCCCCAACTGCCTGCAGGAAGGCAAGACCGACGCCGCGCTGCTGCGCAACGTGGCGGCGCTGAATGCGCTTGGCGACAAGGACTGGCCAACTGAGATCAATGGCGTCGCCACCGGCCTGCGTTCGGCCGGCAGGATAGGCACGCC
>NZ_RZQP01000015.1:0-55676 GCF_003998165.1 Mesorhizobium sp. M7A.F.Ca.US.007.01.2.1
GATCAGGACTATCTGCAAAGCGTGGTGGCGCGGGTCGCGGCCGGCCGCCGACGCATCGCCGGCATTGCCGAGGCGAACGGGCTGAAGCCACTGGCGTCGGCGACCAATTTCGTCACCATCGATTGCTGCGGCGATGGCGCCTTCGCGCTGAAAGTTCTGCAAGCCCTGCTGTCACGCGACGTCTTCATCCGCAAGCCGATGGTGCCACGGCTCGACCGCTGCATCCGCGTCAGCGTCGGCCTCGATCACGAGCTCGACATTTTTGCCGAGGAACTTCCCGGTGCTTTGGCGGCAGCGCGGGGTAATTAGGATACCGCTGGCGCGCAACCGGCAGCGAAAGCCGCCTACAAATCCATTTCCCAGGTCTGGCCGGTCAGATCCTTGCCGAAGCTGCGGTGGTGCTCCTGCGAGACTAGCCTGAAGCCGGCACGTTCGTAGATCGCGCGCGCCGCAACGAGGATGTCGTTGGTCCACAGAACCAGCTTGGCGTAGCCGCAAGCCCGGGCCTGGTTCACGCATTCCGCCACCAGTCGTTTGCCGATGCCGAAGCCGCGCGCCGACGCCTCGACATGCAGCATTCTCAGCTTGGCCACCTTGTCATCCTGATGAACCAGGAACACCGCGCCGACCGGCTGACCACCGCGCTCGGCGATCCAGCAGAAATCGCGGCCGGGCACGAAATTGCGAATGAAATCGGCGCCGATCTCGGCGAGCATGGCCTCGAACTCGATCGTCCAGCCATATTCCTCGGCATAAAGTTGGGCCTGGCGCTGCACGACCCAGCCGACATCGCCGACGCGGTGCGGCCGCAACGTCACCTCGCCGCTTTCACGGGTGGGATCACCCAGCAATTCCCCCGCCTTGCGCAAGGCGCTGCGCAGTTCATGCAACCTGTCGTCGGGTACGCTTTCGATCAGCCGCGCCGTATCCCGATCGGCCGCCGCCTGCAGCCTGGCAAGCGCTGCCTCGCCCCTTGCGGTCAGCGAGAGGACCCTTCGGCGCCGGTCAGCCGGGTCCGTTCTGGTCTCGGTCAGCCCCTGGCCCGCGAACTTGCGCAGGATCCGCGTCAGATAGGCGGCATCGACACGCAACTGTCTCGATATTTCGGAGGCCGCCGGGCCATTCTCCAGCCGAAAAGCTCCAGCCAGGAAACCTCGCTCGCCGGCGATTTCGGCGGAAGCCGGGTTGCTGCGGTGACCCAGTTCGAACAGCACGCGCGCCTCGGTCAAAGTGAATGCACTTTGTGTCAGCGTCTCGTCGAGAAGGCCGACAGTGCGCGTGTAGAAGCGATTGAAGCGCCGGACATCGGCCACCAATGCGTTGCGTTCGTCCAACATTTGCGGCCAGCTCCTAATAAAGCAGTTCCATTTTCCTAAATTAGTGGACTGAGTCAATTAAATTCAAGGCCAGAAGGCCAGCTAAAGCCGGAAGGCCCAGCTATTGCGTCCGCGCGCAGGTTGCATTCCTCAGGCCGTGCGCCAGATTCAAAACGAGACAGGCTTGGAGAGATTCGTGGCTGGTCATCGCAGGAAAGTGCACGCACGCGTCTACGGTAACGTGCAAGGTGTCGGCTTCAGAGCCTGGGCCCGGGATGAGGCCACGAGCCTTGGTCTTGCGGGCTGGGTTTGCAATGAAGCGGACGGGTCCGTAACGGCCGAGATCGCAGGCCTCGATGAGGCGGTCTCGACAATGATCGAGCGCCTCTGGAAAGGGCCGGCCGGGGCTTTGGTTTCCACGGTCGACGTCGAGGAGTTGGAGGCAGACAACGCCTCTGTTGGGTTCAGAATCGTGGCATGAAGGCGGATTTGGATTAAGCGCCTTGAATTAATTAAACGTTCGTTTTATTACTGCTCCACAGAGGAGCTGACATGGCACGCACCGCCGGGTCTGATGGCGAAAAGACTGAAGCGACCATTCGTGAGGCGGCGGTCAATCTGATCGCGCGTTTTGGCTACGAGGCGATGTCGATGCGAAAGCTCGCCGCCGAGGTCGGCGTACAGGCGGCCGCGCTCTACCGCTACTTTCCGACCAAGGAAGAGCTTCTGTTCACGCTGATGCGCGAGCACATGGAAGGTTTGACCGAAGCGTGGGAAACAGCTCGCCCGGTTAATGCGGATCCCGTGCAGCGGCTTTCGGCCTATGTCGAAAACCACATCACTTTCCACATCGAGCGACGGCACGCCACGCATGTGTCGAACATGGAATTGCGCAGCCTGTCGCCGGAAAGGCTGACGCAGATCCTGCGCATGCGCACTGCCTACGAGAAGGAGCTGCGCACCATCCTGCGCGACGGCGCCGAGACGGGCACCTTCAGCATCGACGACACCGGGCTGACCGCCATGGCGCTGATCCAGATGATGACCGGCGTCATCGTCTGGTTTCGGCCGGGCGAACGGCTGTCGATCGGCGAAGTGACCACGAGATATCTTTCAATGACAATGCGGCTCGTCGGCGCGAAGATCGACGCCTACAGCGCCGCGCGTCCCTTCGGACGCGCAAAGGACGCTGCAGCATTTTGATTCGCGCATGATCCCTTTCCGAAAATCAAAGTCGATTTTCGGGGTCATGCGCAGGGAGGAGAAAAATGTACACCAACACGCTCAGCTTCGGGCATGACGAAGAGATCGAGGCGCTGCGCGACATGGTGCGGCGCTTTGCCCAGGACCGGATCGCGCCGATCGCCGCCGACATCGATCGCTCGAACGAATTCCCGGCGCATCTGTGGGGCGAACTCGGTGCGCTCGGCCTGCTCGGCATCACCGCCGACCCCGATTTCGGCGGCAGCGGCATGGGCTATCTCGCCCATGTGATCGCCGTCGAGGAGATTTCGCGCGCTTCGGCCTCGGTCGGCCTCTCCTACGGTGCCCATTCCAACCTCTGCGTCAACCAGATCAACCGCTGGGCGACGCAGGCGCAGAAGGAAAAATACCTGCCGCCGCTGTGCTCGGGCGAGCGAGTCGGCGCGCTGGCGATGTCGGAATCCGGCGCCGGCTCGGACGTCGTCTCGCTGAAGCTGCGCGCCGAAAAGCGCAATGACCGCTACGTGCTCAACGGCACCAAGATGTGGATCACCAACGGGCCGGACGCCGAGACGCTGGTGGTCTATGCCAAGACGGATCCGGACCAGAAATCGCGCGGCATCACCGCCTTCATCGTCGAGAAGGCTTTTGCCGGATTTTCCGTGGCGCAAAAGCTCGACAAGCTCGGCATGCGCGGCTCCAACACCGGCGAGCTGGTGTTTAGGGATGTCGAGGTGCCCTTCGACAACGTGCTGCATGAGGAAGGGCGCGGCGTCGAAGTGCTTATGTCTGGCCTAGACTATGAGCGCACGGTGCTTGCCGGCGGCCCGATCGGCCTGATGGCGGCGTGCCTCGACGTGGCAATCCCCTATGTGCATGAGCGCAAGCAGTTCGGACAGGCGATCGGCGAGTTCCAACTGGTGCAGGGCAAGCTGGCCGACATGTACACGACGCTGAATGCCGCGCGCGCCTATGTCTATGCCGTCGCCGCCGCCTGCGACCGTGGCCAGACGACGCGCAAGGATGCCGCCGGCTGCGTGCTGTTTGCCGCCGAGAAGGCGACGCTGATGGCGCTCGACGCCATTCAGCTGCTTGGCGGCAACGGCTACATCAACGACTATCCAACCGGCCGCCTGTTGCGCGACGCCAAGCTCTACGAGATCGGCGCCGGCACCAGCGAAATCCGCCGCTGGCTGATCGGCCGCGAGATCATGGCGGAGGGGGTGTAGGTATGGCCACGCTGCAAACCCAGATCTCCCCCTCCTCCGAAACCTTCCGTGCCAATGCCGAACGCATGCGGGCGCTGGTCGCCGACATTGCGGAGAAGGCTGCCACCGTCGAGCTCGGCGGTTCGGAGGAAGCGCGTGAGCGCCATGTCTCGCGCGGCAAGCTTCTGCCGCGCGAGCGCCTTGCGCAATTGCTGGATGTCGGCTCACCCTTCCTCGAGATCGGCCAGTTCGCGGCATGGTCGATGTATGGCGAGGAGATCTCTTCGGCCGGCATGATCGCCGGCATCGGCCGCGTCGAAGGCACCGAGGTGATGGTCGTCGTCAACGACGCCACCGTGAAGGGCGGCACCTATTATCCGCTGACCGTGAAGAAGCATTTGCGGGCGCAGGAGATCGCGCTGCAGAACAATCTTCCCTGCATCTACCTCGTCGACAGCGGCGGCGCCAATCTGCCCAACCAGGACGAGGTGTTTCCCGACCGCGAGCATTTCGGCCGCATCTTCTACAACCAGGCCAACATGTCGGCATCAGGCATTCCGCAGATCGCCTGCGTCATGGGTTCGTGCACGGCGGGCGGCGCCTATGTGCCGGCGATGTCCGACGAGACGATCATGGTGCGCAACCAGGCAACCATCTTCCTCGGCGGCCCGCCGCTGGTGAAGGCGGCGACGGGCGAGGATGTCAGTGCCGAGGATCTCGGCGGTGCGGATGTGCACACCAGGCTTTCCGGTGTTGCCGACCACTATGCGCTGGACGACGACCATGCCCTCGCCATCTGCCGGCGCATCGTCAAGAACCTGAATCGGAACAAGACTGTAAGCCTGAACTCTAGGAGAGCGATTCCGCCGCTTCATCCGGCGGATGAACTTTATGGCATCGTGCCGACCGACCTGCGCCAGCCCTATGACGCGCGCGAGGTCATCGCGCGCGTCGTCGACGGTTCCGAATTCGACGAGTTCAAGCAGAATTACGGCACCACGCTGATCACCGGCTTTGCCCATCTCCATGGCATGCCGGTCGGCGTCATCGCCAACAACGGCGTGCTGTTTTCCGAAAGCGCGCTGAAGGGCGCGCACTTCATCGAACTGTGCTGCCAGCGCAAAATTCCATTGGTCTTCCTGCAGAACATCACCGGCTTCATGGTCGGTCGAAAATATGAAGCAGGCGGCATCGCCAAGGATGGCGCCAAGCTGGTGATGGCGGTTGCCACCGCCAAGGTGCCGAAGGTGACTGTCATCATCGGTGGTTCGTTCGGCGCCGGCAATTACGGCATGTGCGGCCGCGCCTATTCACCGCGCTTCCTGTGGATGTGGCCGAACGCCCGCATCTCGGTGATGGGCGGCGAACAGGCGGCAACGGTGCTTGCCATGGTCAAACGCGAAGGCATCGAGCGCAAGGGCGGAGAATGGAGCGCCGAGGAAGAGGCGAAATTCAAGAAGCCTATCCTGATGAAATACGAGCATGAGGGCCATCCGCTCTATTCGTCCGCACGCCTCTGGGACGACGGTATCATCGATCCTGCAAAGACGCGCGACGTGCTGGCGCTCAGCCTGTCGGCCGCGCTCAACGCCGAAATCGAGGACACGCGCTTTGGCGTGTTTCGGATGTGAGAATGGACGGTCAACTTCGACAGCCAAACGGCGGAACTATACCGGCAGGCCGTTGCTGCCGTGTGAAAAGGCTGAACTGTATGGACCAAGCGATTGGTCAGTATAGGCGGCTTCGAATCTCAAACAGTGAACTGGCGGGGGGACAAAATATTCGCTACTGTTTATCCAGCATGGGGCAATGGGGACGGGCTGGAAATGAAACTGAAATATTGCCAAGGAACGGCTGCTTCGATACTTTCCGCATTTCTAATATTAACGGCGACCGGCATCAGCTCGGCGGAATCGCTCGCAGGACGCAAGGGAGACGTGCGTTTTCCGCCGACCTTGGGTTCGGGCGAATGCAACGTTGCCTACAAGGGTTACGTCGCGGCGAGCGGCCATTCGGCCTACGCCACAACCTTTTATTCGCGCGTTGTCGACCTCTACATCATCTGCGGGACGAAGCTCAACGCGCCGTCCCAGAAGGCGGCGGAAGAGACGGCGCTGCGCAATTGCCAGGCCGGGTTGACACGGTGGAAGCTCAAGACCGCGAGTGGCGGCTGCGCAATCTCGTCATCGAAATAAGCAACCGGCCGAGACTTTTTTGCGAATGGGGGAAGCAGAATGAAATCCGGGACCTGCAAACGAGCAGCCACCCCCATAGTGGCAGGCTTGCTGATGGTGGTGGCCTCCACCGCCGCCATGGCCGGATCGCTGGCAGGCAGCAAGGGCGACGTGCGCTACCCGGTGACCATTCCTATAGGAACCACCGGGGGCTGCGGGAAGGCCTATGCAGCGTATCTCGCAGCCGCGGGCCATTCGGCTTTCGCGGCGACGCCAATCGTTCCGGCGACCGAGTACTTCGTTTGCGGCGTGAAGCTGAATGCATCGTCACAAAAGGCGGCGGCGGAACTGGCACTGAAATCCTGTCAGGCCAGCAAAAGCAAATACAAGGTTACCGTCGCCGGCGCCTGCAGCATCGCCGCGTCCAAATAGACCTGAAAGCGCCCGGTTTTTTTCCTTGGGGAAGACAAAATGAAATCCACGAATTCCAAGCGAACAGCCATGGCGATATTGGCCGGATTGCTGACGATCGCGGCGTGCGGCGCGGGCATGGCCGGCTCACTGGCGGGAAGCGAGGGAGACAAGCGGTTCCCGCCGTACCTGCCGCGAAATCCCAAGGATCCCTGCACCAAGGCCTACAAGGCCTATGTCGCGGCCGGTGGCCATTCAGCGTACGCAACCACTCCCTACGCACGGATAATGTCGTCGTACATAGTTTGCGGCGGCCACCTCAACGCACCATCTCAAAAGACGGCCGAAGAGTTGGCGATGAAATCCTGTCAGTCCACCCGCGGCCACTACAAAGTCACGACCGGCGGCAGTTGCGAGATCGCGGCCTCGAAGTAGGTACAGCCGACCGCAAGGTAGAGCACTTCCCTGGTAAGGGAGAGGTCTACTCCGAGGGCTTAAAAGGCTCGCGGGACAGCACCCCCCTCTGTCCTGCCGGACAGAGGGGGGTGTTCAAGCGCCATGCTTCCCATGGACTTCGAACCTTACATGCGGAGGCTCCATGTTCGCCAAGATCCTGATCGCCAACCGCGGCGAGATCGCTTGCCGTGTCATCCGTACGGCTCGGAAGCTGGGCGTGCGTACCGTCGCCATCTATTCGGATGCCGACGCAAAATCCCTGCATGTCGAGATGGCCGACGAGGCGGTGCATATCGGCGCCTCGCCCGTCGGCGAAAGCTATCTGCGCGGCGACAAGATCATCGCGGCGGCCCTGGCAACGGGTGCGCAAGCCATTCATCCCGGCTACGGCTTCCTGTCGGAAAATCCCGATTTCGTCGACCAGGTGACAGCGGCGGGGCTTATTTTCATCGGCCCATCCGCGGCCTCTATCCGTGCCATGGGGCTGAAGGACGCCGCCAAGCGGCTGATGGAAAAGGCCGGCGTGCCGGTCGTGCCGGGCTATCATGGCGAGGCGCAGGAGATCGTGCTGCTTGCCTCCAAGGCGCGCGAGATCGGCTATCCAGTGCTGATCAAGGCGCGCGCCGGCGGCGGCGGCAAGGGCATGCGCCGGGTCGAGCATCCCGATGAGTTTTCCGAGGCGTTGTCCAGCGCACGGCGCGAGGCGAAAGCCGCGTTCGGCGACGACCGTGTGCTGGTCGAAAAATATGTCGACAAGCCGCGCCATATCGAAGTGCAGGTCTTCGGCGACAATTTGGGCAATGTCGTGCATCTCTACGAGCGCGACTGCTCGGCGCAGCGCCGCCACCAGAAGGTGATCGAGGAATCGCCGGCGCCCGGCATGACGCCCGCTTTGCGCAAGGCGATGACGGAGGCGGCGGTGAAGGCCGCCAAAGCGATCAATTATTCAGGCGCCGGCACCATCGAGTTCATCGTCGATGCCTCGCAGGGCCTGAAGGCCGACCGCTTCTGGTTCATGGAGATGAACACCCGTCTGCAGGTCGAGCACCCGGTCACCGAAATGGTCACCGGCACCGACCTGGTCGAATGGCAGTTGCGGGTCGCGTCAGGCGAAAAGCTGCCCAAGACGCAAAGCGAGATCGCGCTCGTCGGCCATGCCTTCGAGGCGCGCATCTATGCCGAGGACGCGGCAAAAGGGTTCCTGCCGGCGACCGGTACGCTGCATCATCTGAAATTTCCGGATGCGGCCCCGCAAGGCGCCACGATGCGCATCGAGACTGGCGTGCGAGCGGGTGACGCCATCTCGCCCTATTACGACCCGATGATTGCCAAGCTGGTCGTCCACGCAACGGACAGGCAGGCGGCTCTGGAGGCGCTTGGCGCGGCGCTATCCCGGACCGAGGTCGCCGGCTCGACCGTCAACACCGCCTTTCTTGCCGCTCTCGCCGCCGATCCGGATTTCGCCGCCGGCGACGTCGACACCAGCCTGATCGCCAGACACCAGACGGCACTGACCGAGATCGCGCCGCCGACCGGCGAAACCATCGCTGCCGCGGCCGTTGCGGCCTCCGGCGCCGGAGCATCGCCGTCACCCAACGATCCGTGGTCGTCGCTTGCCGGCTATGCGCATTTCCACAGCGTGGCGCGAGGCACACGTTTGAAGTTTGGCGAAGACGAAATCGTGGCGAAAGTTTCGGTGCGGCATGACGGGCGGTTCCAGGTGACGCTGGACAAGCCCTATGACGACACCAATTCGCATGATTTTCGCTCAACACCACGCCTCGCCCGCTGGCCAGGCCACATCACCGTGTTCGAAGGCGCCGTCGGCTACACCTTTACGGTGCCGGACCCGCTGGCACGGGCCGACGAGGCAGCGGCGGGTTCAGGCAGCCTGCGCGCGCCGATGCCGGGACTGGTCAAGCTGGTGCGCGTGGGAAAGGGCGATGCCGTGATCAAGGGTCAGCCGCTGCTAATCCTGGAGGCGATGAAGATGGAACACACCATCGCCGCGCCGCATGACGGCGTGATCGCCGAGATCGCCACCGAGGGCGTGCAGGTGACCGACGGGACGGTGCTGGTACGGTTCGTCGAGGAACAAGCCGCTTCGGCCGCTGTAGCCAGCTGACGGTTCGAAAGGCAGACTACAGGGCAAACAAGAAAATGGCCGGGGACGACCCCGGCCATTTCCCTATGCTATTCAGTCGCCGGGCCGGCGATTACTGCGCGATCGGCGCATATTTTCCGTCATGCCACTGGTTGATGTCGTAGCTGGCATTCTTGAGATCGCCCTTCTCGTCGAAGGTGACATTACCGACAACGGTGCTGATCGGCGTGCCGTTCTTCAGCGCCTCGGCAACCTTGGCCGGATCGTCGCTGCCGGCACGCTTGATGCCTTCGGCGAATGCCTGGATGGTGGCGTATGAGAACAGCGTGAAGCCCTCCGGCACGAAACCGCCGGCCTTGATTTTCTCGACGGCTGCCTTGGCTTCCGGCTTTGCCTGCGGATCCGACGGGAAGACGAACATGGTGCCCTCGCCGGCCGGGCCAGCGACCTGCCAGAATTCCGGCGAGGCGATGGAGTCCGGCATTATCAGCTGGAACTTCAGGTTCTGTTCCGCCGACTGACGCAGGATCAGGCCAGCTTCAGGATGGTAGCCGCCGAAATAGACGACGTCGGCTTTCAAGTCCTTGAGCTTGGTGACGAGAGCCGAATAGTCCTTCTCGCCAGCGTTGATGCCGTCATAATAGACCTCCTTGAGGCCGCCGGCATTCATCGTTGCCCTGACGGCGTCAGCCACGCCCTGTCCGTAGGCGCTCTTGTCGTGCAGGACGACGACATTCTTGCCGGCGAACTTCTTGGCGATCCATGGGCCGATGAAGGCGCCCTGCGCATCGTCACGCGTATAAAGGCGCATGATCGTCGGCCAGCCGGCCTTGGCGGCCGCGTCGGTCAGCACCGGGTTGGAAGAAGCCGGGCTCATCATCAGCGCGCCGGCTTCGGCATAGACGGCCGAGGCCGGAATGCTCGAACCCGAGCAGGCATGGCCGTCGATGAACTTGACGCCATCGGCGACGACGCGGTTGGCAACCGACACCGCCTGCTTGGGATCGCACTGGTCGTCTTCGATATCAAGCTTGATCATCGACCCGTTGACGCCGCCAGCGGCGTTGATCGCATCGGCAGCGGCCTGTGCGCCCTGCTTGAACTGATCGCCGATGGTGGCGAGCTGTCCGGTCATCGGGCCGATCACCGCAAAGGTGATATCGTCGGCGAATGCGACCGGCGTGCTCATCATCAGGCCGAATATGGCCGCGTTCAAAATACTCAATTTTTTCATGATGGTAGAACTCCTCCACTCACGCGCGGCCGCCCCGGCCACGCTTCTTCCAGAGAGGCGGGACAATTTCATCCTTCATTCGGCCTGTCTAGGCGCATTGGCGCCGCTCGATTGGGCCTGCAAGACGTCATCCACGCAAAAAGCTACGCCAGCCTTGTTCCGGCTGGTCGTGGCTTTTTTGCCCGTCGAGCAATCTCCAGGCGCCCCGCCCCTAAAAATCCCGCTCAGCTTCCCTGTGTCGCGCACGACTGGGCCTTGCGGCCTGCCGCGTTCTTTCTCTTGCCTTCGTGACCGTCTTGCGCGGCCTTCAATTTCGCCGGGTCCGGCCGTCTGTGCGGCCTTGATCCCGGAGCTTCCCTGTCTTCGATAGGCCTGTCTGCGATTGGCAGATTTCAGTGCATGGTCATCCATTCGCGGGCTTCGCGAAGCGCCGTGGCGATCTCGACCTTCGACATGGCCGCCGACAGTTCCGAGCGCAGTTCCGCGGCGCGGGCCGAGCCCTTGATGGCGGCGATGTTGAACCATTTGTGGGCGGCAACGACATCGGTCTCGCAATCGCGGCCGGTCGCATACATCATGCCCAGTTCGAAAAGGATGTCCGCCTGGGCAGTTGCCCCCATGGCGCCGAAACCTGCTTCAAGCATTTCAAAACGTGCCATTTCAATCCCCTGTTTCCGGCCCCTGTCAGGCTCCCGAGAGCTGCCTTCTTTCGTCCTTGGCGGCTGCTCTTCCGATGCTTTCGAGAATGCCGTGCAGGCTTGAATCCGTCGTTAAATGGCGTGCTTAATTTGAGGAAAACAAAGCTAAAACAAGAGGTAAACGCAAAAATTCGTTAAGGATACAAAGCCAGCAATTCAGCCTGCTTGCGTCAAATTTGACGAAAATTTCCCGATGCCAATTCAAGACTTCGCTAACCACAGGAGACAAAGGCGATGCGTCGATCGTTTCATTTCCTTGGCCAGGAGGCGCATTCGGGGCCCTTCAAAATCCGAAAGTCTTCCGTTGCGGCACCGCTTTTGTTTTGCCGGGAGCTGGATTAGCTTACGTTTGCGTAAGCGGCAGACCGGCGAGGCGGAGCATCCGGCCGGACATCTAAAGGGAGGAAGACATGTTTCGAAGAGTGAGCCTGGCCCTTGCGGCCACATTGATCATGGCCGGTGCGGCCTGGGCCGATCCGATCGAGGGCAATTGGAAGACGCAGGCCGGCGACACCGCAGCCATCGCTGGCGGCGGCTCGTTTTCCATCACGCTTAAGTCCGGCAAATATGCCGGCAAGACCATCGGCTCGCTCAAGGCGACGGGCGACAACAAATATGCCGGCAACATCACCGATCCGGCAAACGACAAGACCTATTCGGGCAAGGCGACATTGTCGGGCACCTCTCTCAAGATGAGCGGCTGCGTGCTCGGCGGGCTGATCTGCAAGAGCCAGACCTGGCACAAGCTCTGATCGAGCGCATCTTTCCGACCTGATGACGGGGCCCCGACGGGCCCCGTTTTCGTTTTGTCGATACATCCTGCGCCGGTGATGCTCGATGGAGGCCGGCGGCTATCCAACCGACGCCGGCGCCGTCGAAACCCCGTCAATCATCTTGAACCGCAGATGAACGCCGCCATCAGAGCCGGTTCAGTTGCATCAGGGCATTCTCCGGCGTGTTGAAGGAGACCGACCCAATGCTTGCTCGCCGCTTCACCATCGTCTGCCTGCTGGTGAGCCTGTTTGGAATGTTCTTCGCCATCCTCGTCGCTGAAGCGGGCCGTCCGGCCCGCGCCTGGGACGAAGCCAGTTCCAGAACCTGCCGCCTCGCCTGCCCCACCCATCTTCGCAACTGAACAAAGAAACCAAGACCTCGAAAAGAAAAGCTGAACGCCATGAACCGCATCGCCGCCAACGCACTCAAGACCCTTCGGCTTCTGCCGCGGGCGGCGCTTATCCTGACGGTTCTGGCCGCTCCGGTCCTGGCCGTGCCGATGATGCGCGCCGACACCGGCTCGACGATCGACGCACCGGCCCTGAAGAAGTCCGGCGTCGGCTTTGTGCTTCTGGTCAGCCTGCAGCGCGGTTGAAGAAAAACGGCGCTTTGACCGCCTTCGGTCGCGACACCCCTCCCAAGTGCCGATCCAAGTCTCTATATTGAGCCATGGAAAAGCGAATCTACCCACAAGCCATCGAATCTGTCGTCATGCCGGAGCCTTTTGGCCGGCAAAGCTTTGATAGCGCCGAGAAGGCCGTCAAGGCACTGCAGGCGCTTTACGACCGCAACACCAAGTTCCTGCGCGACTCCTTCGCAGAGCTGGCGGCGGCAGGCGGCGACAATGGCAAGCGCTACCGGGCCTTCTATCCGGAGATCGGCGTCACCACCAACTCATTCACCCAGATCGACTCGCGCCAGGCCTATGGGCATATGCCGACGCCTGGGCATTTTTCCACCACCATCACCCAGCCGGGCCTGTTCGAAAGCTACCTCGTCGAGCAGTTGCGCCTGATCATGCGCAATCATGGGGTTGCGGTCACGGTGTCGGAATCGACCACACCCATCCCGCTGCATTTCGCCTTCCTTGAAGGCACCCATGTCGACGGCGCGACGGCAGAGCGTATCAAGCGGCCGATCCGCGACCTGTTCGACGTGCCGGATCTCGATGGCACCGACGACCAGATCGCCAACGGCACCTTCGAAGTCGCCTTCGGCGAGCCGAGGCCTCTGGCGCCTTTCACGGCGCAGCGCATCGACTACTCGCTGCACCGGCTGTCGCACTATACGGCAACCACGCCGCAGCATTTCCAGAACTTCGTGCTGTTCACCAACTATCAGTTCTACATCGACGAATTCGTCGCCCGCGCCCGCGACCTGATGGCCAATGGCGGCGGCGGATACACGGAGTTCGTCGAGCCGGGAAATGTCATCACCAAGGGCGGGCAGAGCGCGCCCAGCGAAGGCGTTGCACCGCCGCGCCTGCCGCAGATGCCGGCCTATCACCTGAAGAAATCGGGACATGGCGGCATCACCATGGTCAATATCGGCGTCGGGCCTTCCAACGCCAAGACCATCACCGACCATATTGCGGTGCTGAGGCCGCATGCCTGGGTGATGCTCGGTCACTGCGCCGGCCTGCGCAACACCCAGGCGCTGGGCGACTATGTGCTGGCGCATGCCTATGTGCGCGAGGACCACGTGCTGGACGACGATCTTCCGGTCTGGGTGCCGATCCCGCCGCTGGCCGAGATCCAGGTGGCGTTGCAGGAAGCCGTCGCCGAAGTCACCGGCCTTTCGGGCTACGACCTGAAGCGCATCATGCGCACCGGCACCGTCGCCACCATCGACAATCGCAACTGGGAACTGCGCGACCAGCGTGGGCCGGTACAGCGTCTGTCGCAATCTCGCGCCATCGCACTCGACATGGAATCGGCGACCATCGCCGCCAATGGCTTCCGCTTCCGTGTTCCCTACGGCACGCTGCTGTGCGTTTCGGACAAACCGCTGCATGGCGAGTTGAAGCTGCCCGGCATGGCGACCGAATTCTACAAGCGCCAGGTGGCGCAGCACCTGACCATCGGCATCAGGGCTATGGAGAAGCTCGCGGAAATGCCGATGGAGCGGCTGCATTCGCGCAAGCTCAGAAGTTTTTCGGAAACGGCGTTCCAGTAGGCCGGTTCCACGCATCGCATGGGCGTTTCGCCATCTTGATTGAGCCGCATTTCTGCCGATAAGCAGGCGGCATGGAGAAAGCGGGCTTCGGGACATTGCTGATTTCGGTTGCATTCCTGGCAATGCTGGCCTGTTCGATCGCGCTGGTGGCCGGGTTTTTCGGAACGCTGCATCCCGCCTTCGATTCCTTCTCGCATTTCCGCGTCCACCTTGCCGTGCTGATGGCGCTTTGCGCACTGCCGCTGCTGGCCACGACATTTCGACTGCAAGCGGCCGTGGCACTGCTTTTTGCCGTGGCGGCCTTCGCCACCACTTCCGGCTCGGTGTCCTTCTCCCGCCTGTGGCCGGTTCAGGCGGCCTATGAAGCCAAGAACGAAGACCGCGCGATCTACAAGCTGCTGCAGATGAACCTGCGCTACGACAATCCAACGCCGAAGAAGGTGCTGTCGCTGATCGGCCGGACCAATCCCGACGTGATCACCCTCGACGAGGTGTCGGCGATGTGGGCGACCGAGCTTGGCTATATCAGCAGCGCATATCCATACCGTATCCTCTGTCCTTACCCTAACAAGATATTCGGCGTCGCGCTGCTCTCGCGGCGGCCCTTTGCCGCCGGCACCGAGGCGCGTTGCGAAAGGCGTGGTGCCATGGCGACAGCGACCGTCGACTTCGGCGGCATCGACGTCGATGTCGCCGCGATCCATCTCAGCTGGCCCTGGCCACGCGAGCAGTACTGGCAGATCGGCGAGTTGACGGAGCCGCTTTCCGCGCTCGGCGAGACGGCCATCATGGCGGGCGACTGCAATGCCGCCCCATGGAGTGCCGCAGTGCGGCGGGTCGCGGCGCTTGGCGGGCTGACCGTCATGCCTTCCGCCGGCCCGACCTGGATCCACATCAGGCTGCCGGATTTCCTGCGGCGCTTCGCCGGCCTGCCGATCGACCAGGTTTTCAGCAAGGGCGGCGTGACGATCCATTCGGCGACACGGCTGGAAGACACCGGCTCGGATCACCTTCCGGTCATGGTGGAGTTCTCGCTCAGGCTGAACCAGCAAAAGCCGCTCGACGAACATGAAACCGCGACCGCGGCCATTGTCCAGACCGGCAAGACGCCAGGCTGAAGGATCAGGGCCTGACCAAAGCGATGACGAGATGCTGGACATGGCCGCCGTCGCGATGCTCGCGCGCATCGAAAGCGAGCTGCTTGGCCTCATATGCGGCATTGGTGGCCTTGATGCGTCGCTGTGCCTCGCGACGTGTCTTGTAGCAGGACCGGTCGTCGGCAATCCTGAGGCCGGAGATGGATCTTTCCGTGGCCCGCATCATCTCCCTGGCGATGCGGCCATGGGTTTCCTCATGGGCGCGGACGCCGGCGAAGAACCGCGTCCAGCGCTTCCGGAGCGTCGGGGTGGTGGCCGAGGCGACACGCGGAAACGTGTAGAAGAGATTGAGCGTGCCGTTGGCACGCCGCAAGCGGCAGACGCCATTGTCCTGGCTGGTGTCGAGGTCCCAATCCACAGCGTAGCCGGTCAGCGCGATGGCATGCGTCATGAAGCCGTGCTTCGGCCCCTTGCGGTCCATAGCCTGGACTAGTGCCAGCCCCGTGTTCCCGGTGATGTCGTAGGTCCGCGTCTTGACCACCACCCTGGTGCCGGCCGGGGCCGCCGAAGCCAAACCGAACAGCGCACCGATCGCCACAAGGCATGCCAGAACCGCCAGGCGCATTGGCCATCTCCTTATCGTCAAGGAATGGAACCATAAGCGCGCGGCAGTTTCAACAGTTCTAATGTTCCACATGCCACGGGAGACCCCGAGCCATCGTCGGGACCTTTGCGCGCTGCGGCCGGCGCGGGCCTACATGCCCTGATAGACCGGGCCTTCTCCGCCTTGCGGCGGCACCCAGTTGATGTTCTGGTTCGGGTCCTTGATGTCGCATGTCTTGCAGTGGACGCAGTTCTGCGCGTTGATGACGAAGCGCACATCCTTGGCCGTGGGATCGGCGGCGGCGTTGCCGTCCTTGTCGACCCACTCGTAAACCCCGGCAGGACAATAGCGCGTCGAGGGGCCCGCAAAGACATCGTGCTCGGAACGCTTCTGCAGCTCCATGTCGCCGACAAGCAGGTGGACCGGCTCGTTTTCCTCGTGATTGGTGTTGGACAGGAACACCGAGGACAGCCTGTCGAAGGTCAGCACGCCATCGGGCTTCGGATAGGCGATCTTCTTGTGCCGGGCGGCAGGCTCGAGCGTTGCATAGTCGGCCTTGCCATGCTTCAGCGTGCCGAAGGGCGAGACACCGAACAGCGTGTTCAGCCACATGTCGAGACCGCCAAGGCCGACACCGACGATGGTGCCGAAGCGCGACCACAGCGGCTTGACGTTGCGCACCTTCTTCAGATCCTTGCCGATGTCGGTCGCGCGCCAGGCTTCCTCGTAAGAAGCGAGTTCGTCGTTGGCGCGCCCGGCGCCGATCGCCTCGGCGACATGCTCGGCCGCCAGCATGCCGGACAGCACGGCATTGTGCGAACCCTTGATGCGCGGCACGTTGACGAAGCCCGCGGCACAGCCCATCAGCGCACCGCCGGGGAAGGACAATTTCGGCACCGACTGCCAGCCGCCCTCGGTGATGGCGCGCGCGCCATAGCCCAGCCGCTTGCCGCCTTCGAACGTAGCCGCGATCGCCGGATGGGTCTTGAAGCGCTGGAATTCCTCGAACGGCGACAGCCAGGGATTCTTGTAATTGAGGTGGAGGACGAAGCCGACCGCCACCTGGTTGTCCTCGAGATGGTAGAGGAACGAGCCGCCGCCGGTCTTCAAGTCAAGCGGCCAGCCGAAGGAATGCTGGACCAGCCCCGGCCGGTGGTTCTCCGGCTTGACCTGCCAGAGTTCCTTCAGGCCGATGCCGTATTTGCCCGGTTCGCGGCCATCGGAAAGCTTGTATCTGGCGATCAGCTGCTTGGCGAGCGAGCCGCGAGCGCCCTCCCCGATCAGCACATATTTGCCCATCAGCGCCATGCCGGGTGCGAAACCCGGGCCGTGCGTTCCGTCCTTCTCGACGCCCATGTCGCCGGTAACGACACCGGTGACGGCGCCTTGCTCATTGTAGAGCAGGCCGGCAGCGGCAAAGCCCGGATAGATCTCGACGCCGAGCGCTTCGGCCTTGGTCGCCAGCCAGCGGCAGACATTGCCCAGCGAAACGATGTAGTTGCCGTGATTGTTCATCAGCGGCGGCATGAAAATGTTGGGCAGACGGAACGAGCCGGCAGGACCAAGGACCAGGAAATGATCCGCGGTGACCGGCGTCTTGAAGGGATGGCCGTCCTCGTCGCGCCAGCCCGGCAAGAGCCGGTCGATGCCGATCGGATCGACGACGGCGCCGGAGAGAATATGGGCGCCGACCTCACCGCCCTTCTCCAGGACGACGACCGAAAGCTCGGGATTGACCTGCTTGAGGCGGATGGCGGCGGCGAGGCCCGCCGGCCCGGCACCGACGATAACCACGTCGAATTCCATGCTTTCGCGTTCGATGTCGCTCATCAACCCCTCCGCACTGGCTTATCCCATTCGGGTATCTTGCTGGCTCCCGCGCTGCATAGCGCATCAATTGACGACAGGAAACCGGCGCATACGTGACAATGCCGTTTTGGCCAAAAAGTCGCGCATTGCGAGGCTGGAAGACTGCTTTTCGCCCGCCATTGCCTGCGAGGCGCGCGTTTTTAATTGTTCGACGGCTTGCTTATCGGCCATACTTCACGCCATGCGCTTTCCTGGGCCAGCCGGCTTTTCATCGACGCGCTTTCTTTTCCCGCCCGGCCGGATCCGCCGGGCGCTCCTTTTGGCCCTTCTGATGCTGGCGCCGCAGCACGCTGCCGCCGACGAAGTGAAGGTCTGGGCGGCGGGCGCCTACTCCTTCTCCGACGAGCTTGGCGGCTTCCACATCACCGGCGCCTCGGGCATCGGCACGAAGGACGATCCGTTCGTCATCACCGAAGAGCTGACTTCGTCAACGCCGGTGACGCTGACGATCCGCACGACAAAGCCGATCCAGGCCTTCGGCAAGGCCGGCGAATTCGCCAACGGCATGATGTATATGCGCATCGAGGTGCTCAACAACAGCGGCCAGGCCTGGGTCGAATTCCAGTTCGAATTGCAGGAGATCCTGAACCAGCCGAGCGTGTTCGGCGACGGGCTTTCCTTCGACCAGCGCAACAAGACGCCGGACAATATCCGGTCGAGCAATTTCGCCGATTTCGATCGCGATTTCGAACCCTATGACCGGCTGCTGTTCAGGAATGGCAAGGTCGACCCGCTGAAAACCGCCAGCTTCGAATTCCTGATGACCGACTACACGCCAAGATGGACCTTCTACCTGGTGCAGGATCCGCGCATACCAACGGGCTGACACGATAGGAATTTTTTCTTGACTCGGTGAGCTCAGCTATGGTACATTTTTGCCTATGGTGCTGAGTTGCGCCAGTGACCCGCCGCACAGGCGGGTTTTTCGTTTGATGCTCCGTCAGCCAACGCGCCGGCGAGAGGCTGCGAAGGAACCCAAGCTGCCAGCCTTGCAAATTGCCGCCACGCGGACGAATGTGAATCGATGACTGCCGCTTCCCCAACCAACAGACCTGATATCGCCGACCTGCTGGCGTTTTACGCCAGCGTGGGCGTCGACGAGGCGCTCGAAGAGCAGCCGGTGAACCGGTTCGCCGAGGTTGCGCCAAAGCCGATGGAGCGCGCGCCGATCGCAGCGCCTTCGGGTGACACCGCCGCACCGCTGCGCTCGACGACCGTGTCCCGCGGCGAAGCCGGGGACAGAGCAAATGCACCACCCGTTGCGCGGTCGCCGTCTGCGACGACTGCGGTTCCCGACGAAGCGCAGGCGGCACTTGCCCGCCAATTGGCGACCACAGCAACGACGCTGGACGAGCTTCGCCAGCATATGGCGGCGTTCGAGGGCTGCAATCTCAAGGCCACCGCCAAGAACCTGGTGTTTGCCGACGGCAACCCGGAAGCCGCCGTCATGCTGGTCGGCGAGGCGCCCGGCCGCGACGAGGACATCGAGGGCCTGCCCTTCGTCGGCCGCTCGGGCCGGCTGCTCGACCGCATGCTGGCCGCGATCGGGCTCGACCGCACTTCAGCCTATATCGCCAATGTCATTCCCTGGCGGCCGCCGGGCAATCGCACGCCGACGCCGCACGAAACCGAGATCTGCCGGCCGTTCATCGAACGGCAGATCGAGCTGGTCAATCCCAAGGTGCTGATCAACCTTGGCGGCCCGTCGGCCAAGACCTTGCTCAACACCTCGGAAGGCATATTGCGGCTGCGCGGCAATTGGCGCGTTCACACGACGGCATCCGGCATCGCCATCCCGGCCATGCCGACGCTGCATCCGGCCTATCTCCTGCGAACCCCGTCGCACAAGAAGCTGGCGTGGCGGGATTTCCTCGAAGTGAAGGCAAAGCTGCGAGCGCTCACCTAGCGATAACCTCGCAGGTAATTGAAATGCCGTCCTCACCAGCCTAACCATCCACTCATGACAACAGCCCAAACCTCCGCCGGCAGCCTCATTCGCGAATGGCGCACGCGCCGGCGCATGTCGCAGCTCGACCTGGCCATGGAGGCCGAAATCTCGCAGCGGCATCTGAGCTTCGTCGAAAGCGGTCGCGCCGCGCCCTCGCGCGACATGGTGCTGCATCTGGCCGAGCAATTGTCGATCCCGCTGAGGCAACGCAACCAGTTGCTGCTCGCCGCCGGCTTTGCCCCCAGTTTCGGCGAACGCTCGCTGACCGACACGACAATGGCGCCGGCGATGGCGGCGGTCGAAATCGTGCTCAAAGGCCACGAGCCGTTCCCGGCACTCGCTGTCGACCGCCACTGGAACCTGGTTTCGGCCAACGCCGCCATCGCTCCCTTCCTTGCCGATGTCAGCGAGGCTTCGCTGCTGACGCCGCCGGTCAACGTGCTTCGCCTCAGCCTGCATCCCGGCGGCATCGCGCCACGCATCGTCAATCTTCAGGAATGGCGCACGCATCTGCTCGAGCGCCTGAAACACCAGAATGACGCGAGCGGCGACGCGGTGCTGATCGAACTCGAGCGTGAGCTGAGGACTTATCCGTCAGGCTTGAGAGGCAGCCGGCCGTCGCCGGTCGAGCCGAACGCCATCGTGCATCCGCTCAGGCTGGCGCATGGCGATCAGGTGCTGTCGTTCATCAGCACCATCACCGTGTTCGGCACGCCGCTCGACGTGACGCTTTCGGAACTGGCGATCGAATCGTTTTTCCCCGCCGATGAACAGACGAGGACGGTGCTGGTTCGGTTGGCGAAGGAGCGAGCCGAGCTGTCGTAATCACCCTTCAGGCAAAGATGCCTTGCGCGTGCGGGTGCGCTCCAGGCCGAGTTGGCGTTCGCGCCAGATGATGAAGATGCCGGCGGCGACGACGATCAGGCCGCCGACAAGCATATGGAGCGTGGCGACGTCGCCGAAGACGAGATAGCCGACGACGAGGCCTAGGATCATCGAGGTGTATTCGAACGGCGCCACGACCGAGGCTTCGGCATGGCGATAGGCCGCCGTCATCAGGATCTGGCCAAGGCCGCCGCAGAAGCCGGCGGCAACAAGAAGGGCCGCCTGGAGCGGCGTCAGCGCCTGCCAGCCGAATGGCAGCGAGAGCAGCGACATGACGCTCGCCGTCACCGAAAACCACAGCACGATGGTCGCCGTGCGCTCGCTTTGCACGAGATTGCGCACCAAGAGCATGGCGACGGCCGAGATCGCTGCCGCGACAAGAGCGGCCATGACGCCAAGCACTTCCTGGTCGTCGAGCGCCTCGTCGGAACTCAGCAGCGTCAGTTCCGGCCAGGAGATGATCAGCACGCCGACCAGGCCGACCGCGACCGCACTCCAGCGATACACGCGGATAGCCTCGCCGAGGAAGATGGAGCTGAACACCACCACCAGCAGCGGCTGCGCGTAGTTCAGCGTGATCGCTTCCGGCAGCGGCAGCCGGGTCAACGCGAAAAAGCCGAGCCCCATGGCGCAGACGCCGACCAGGCCGCGGGCGATGTGGTTGAACGGACGCTTGGTGGTGAAGGCAGTGCCGAGTTCTTTCCTGAAGGCCAGGAAGGCGATGATCGGGAAGATGGCGAAGAAAGAGCGGAAGAAGACAATCTGGCCGGCCGGAACGGTGCCTGCGGCTTTGATGCAGGTCTGCATGCCGACGAAGACCGCCACCGACACGATCTTGAGCATGATGCCGGTAAGCGTGTCGTGCCCGCCGGCATCATCGCTGGCTGTGGCCGAGGGGCTGCCGGGGCCTGCTGTCACGCTCCCGACGCTTCTCGGATCGTCGCCCAGATACGCGCCGGCGTTGCCGGCATGTCGATGTGCTTGACGCCATAAGCGCGCCAGAGCGCGTCGGTCACCGCATTGAGTGCCGCCGGGGTCGAGCCGATGGTGCCGGCCTCGCCCGCGCCCTTGATGCCGAGTGCATTGGTCGTCGACGGCACGTTGCGGGTCTCGAAATGGAAGAACGGGAAATTGTCGGCGCGCGGCATGGCGTAATCCATGAAGCTCGCCGTCAAAAGCTGTCCGTCCTCGCCGTAGACAGTGTCCTCGGTCAGTGCCTGGCCGATGCCTTGCACGACGCCGCCATGCACCTGGCCGGCGAGCAGGATCGGGTTCACGGTGACGCCGAAATCATCGACGATGGTGTAGCGGACAATCTCGGTCGCACCGGTGTCGGGATCGATCTCGACCTCGCAGATATGAGTGCCGTTGGGATAGGTGCATTCGTCCTGCACGAACTCGCCAAAGCCCTTGAGGTCGTCAGGCGTCTTGGCGGCCTTGGCGATGCTGGAAAAATCGATCGTGCGGTCGGTGCCGACGATGCGGGCAACACCATCGGACAGCTCGATGTCGCCGGCAGAAGCCTCCAGCTCGTCGGCGGCGATGCGCTTGATCTTGTTGGCCAGATCCTCGCCCGCGCGGGAAGCCGACACACCCCCCAGCGGAATGGAGCGCGAGCCGCCGGTGCCGCCGCCGGCCTTCAATTCGTCGGTATCGCCCTGGCGGACATGGATCTTGTCGATGTCGAGATTGAGCTTTTCCGACAGGAACTGCGCATAGGCGGTGGCATGCCCCTGCCCGTTGGTCTGGGTGCCGATCTTCAGCGTCACCGTGCCGTCGCCATTGAGTTCGACGAAGGCCGGCTCCGAGCCCGGAAAGGCACAGGCCTCGATATAGGTCGCCATGCCGAGACCGCGGATTTTTCCGCCGGCCTTCGACTGCGCCAGCCGCTCCGGAAACGCTTTCCATTCGGATTGCTCAATGGCGCGCTCCATATGGCCTTCGAATTCACCGGTGTCGTAGAGGCGGCCGGTTTGCGTCCGGTAGGGAAATTGCTCCGGCCGGATGAAATTGCGGCGGCGGATCTCCTCGACGGGCAGGCCGAGATCGTGGGCGCAGGCATCGACCAGTTTTTCCAGCAGGAAGGCTGCTTCCGGCCGGCCGGCACCGCGATAGGCATCGACCGGGCAGGTGTTGGTGTAGAGGCCGGTCACCGAGACGTCGAGCGCCTGGATATCGTAGACACCGGTCGACATGGTGACGCCGATATAGGGGATGAACGGACCATATTGCGAGATATAGGCGCCGATGTTGGCGAGCAGGTCCACCTTCATGCCGAGAAAGCGGCCGTCCTTGTCCAGTGCCATCTCGGCCGTGACGAAATTGTCGCGGCCTTGCGCGTCGGTCAGAAAGTGTTCCGTGCGGTCGCCGGCCCATTTCACCGGGCGGCCAAGCCGCTTCGCCGCTTCCAGCACCAGCGGATATTCGCGGTAGACGAAGCTCTTCGGCCCGAAACCACCGCCGACATCTGGCGTTATGACGCGCAACTGGCCCTTCTTGATCTTGAACACGCTGGCCAGGATGTACTGCATGGAGTGCACGCCTTGCGACCCGGTGGTCAGCACGAAGCGCTTCTCCTCGGCGTTCCATTCGCCGATCGCGGAGCGCGGCTCCATGTAGTTGCAGACCAGCCGGTTGTTGACGAACTCGATGCGGGTGACGTGTGCGGCCTTGGCGAAAGCCGCTTCTGTCTTTTTCCTGTCGCCCATGTGGTAGCTGAAGGCGCGGTTGGAACCGAGCTCCGGCCAGACCAGCGGCGTGCCTTCGGCAAGTGCATTTGCAGTCCCGGAGGCTGCGTCTTCGCCGTCATAGTCGACATCGATCAGTTCAGCGGCATCCTGCGCCAAGGCACGGCTGTCGGCGACGACGAAGGCAACGGCATCGCCGACATAGTTGACGCGGTCGCGGCACAGGATCGGGATGTCGCGCGTCGGCGCCTTGGTGCCGTCCGGCTGTTCCTGCATGACGCCGGATTTCAGATCGCCGAGATGGGCAAGGTCCTTGCCGGTCAGTACCAGATGGACGCCAGGTGCGGCCTTCGCCGCCTCGGTCGAACCGATGGTGAAGCTGGCCTTGGCGACCGGCGAACGCAGGACATAGCCATGCAGGACGCCAGCCGGCTGGATGTCGTCGGTATAACGGCCCTGGCCCTGGATGAAGGCGGCATCCTCGCGCCGCAGCACGGATGCGCCCATGCCGAATTTCGGTGTGACGACGGTCATGGATGCCTCGTGATGATGACAGGAGAACGAACGCCTGAAATAGGCATTGCCTCAGTTTTGTCGAGGGGCCGTTTCGTGTAAAGAGCGCGGACTTCAAATTTCTTGGACCAGCGGACACAATCCGCCGCCAACGCAATCGACAGGAAAACCCACGGAATGCGCACGGACACCGGCCAGGTCTTCAAGCTCGAAGACTATCGCCCCAACGACTACCTCATTCCGCAAACCGACCTCACCTTCCGCCTTTCGCCAGACGCAACGCGTGTCATCGCCGTGCTCACGATAGAGCGCCGTGACGGCGTCTCCGTGTCGGCACCGTTGGTGCTCGACGGCGACGGGCTGACGCTCAAGCGCATCGAGATCGACGGCAAGAAGGTAAAACCGGCGGATCTGCTGGCGACGCCTGACCAGCTGACCATCCTCGAGCCACCGGTGGCGCGGCGCTTCCAGTTGCTCATCGAGACCGAGGTGGCGCCGGCGGGCAACGAAGCCCTGATGGGCCTCTACCGCTCGAGCCACGTCTACTGCACGCAATGCGAAGCCGAGGGCTTTCGCCGCATCACCTATTTCCTCGACCGTCCCGATATCCTGTCCGTCTACACGGTGCGCATGGAGGCAATGCGCGACGAGGCGCCGCTGCTCCTGTCCAACGGCAACCCGCTCGAAAAGGGCGACCTCGGCGACGGCTGGCATTATGCCGTGTGGCACGACCCTTTCCCCAAGCCGTCCTATCTGTTCGCATTGGTAGCCGGCAATCTCGGCCGGCTCGCGGACAGTTTCGTCACCCTGTCCGGCCGCACGGTCGAGCTCGGCATCTATGTCGAGCCCGGCAAGGAGACGCTGGCCGGCTATGCGATGGACGCCCTGAAGCGGTCGATGAAATGGGACGAGGAGGCGTTCGGCCGCGAATACGATCTCGACGTCTTCAACATCGTCGCCGTGTCGGACTTCAACATGGGCGCGATGGAGAACAAGGGCCTCAACATCTTCAACGACAAATATGTGCTGGCCGACCGGGAGACCGCGACGGACGCCGATTTCGCCAATATCGAGGCGATCATAGCGCATGAGTATTTCCACAATTGGACAGGCAACAGAATCACTTGCCGCGACTGGTTCCAGCTCTGCCTGAAGGAAGGCCTGACGGTTTTCCGCGACCACGAATTCTCCGCCGACCAGCGCTCGCGCGCGGTCAAGCGTATTGCCGAGGTGCGGACCTTGCGCGCCCACCAGTTTACAGAGGACCAGGGCCCACTGGCGCATCCGGTGCGGCCGCGCCGCTACCGCGAGATCAACAATTTCTACACCGCGACGGTCTACGAGAAGGGCTCCGAAGTGGTGCGCATGATCCGCACAATTCTCGGTGCCGACGTGTTTCGCGCCGGCATGGACCTCTATTTCGAGCGGCACGACGGTGACGCGGCGACGATCGAGGATTTCATCAAGGTGTTCGAGGATGCGTCCGGCCGCGACCTGTCGCAGTTCGCGCTCTGGTATCATCAGGCGGGAACGCCGAACCTGACGATCAGTTCGGCGCACAATCCGGCCGCGCAGGAGTTCACACTCGAAATCGAGCAGTCGGTGCCGCCGACACCCTCCGAAAGCCGCAAGCGGCTGATGCACATCCCGCTCGCTTTCGGGCTGATCGGCGCCGGCGGCAAGCCTGTGCCGTATAGCAGCGTCGAGGGCGCCAGCGTCGAGGACGGCGTCATCCATATCCGCAAGCGCCGCCACATGGTGCGGTTTTCAGGCGTCACCGAGCGCCCGGCCGTGTCGCTCAACCGCGGCTTTTCGGCGCCGGTGACATTGTCCGTCGAGCAGAAAGCCGACGACCAGTTCTTCCTTGCCCGCTATGACAGCGACGCCTTCTCGCGCTGGCAGGCTTTCAACACATTGCTGACCGATGCGCTGATATCAGCGTTCCGCGAGATCCTCGGCGGCAAGCAGCCGGCCTTTGCGCCGCGGCTGACCGAGCTCGCCGGCAGCATTGCCGGCGACGAGACGCTGGAGCCGGCCTATCGGGCATTGGCGCTGGCCCTGCCCGGCGAAGCCGACATTGCCCGCGACATCGGCAGGAACATCGACCCCGATGCCATCTATGCGGCTCGCGAGGCACTGGCGCTGGCGATCGGCACTGCGAACCGGGACGTTTTTTCGGGCCTCTACCTCAGCCTTGCCGACAGAGAAGCGTTCAGCCCCGACGCGGCAAGCGCCGGACGACGCGCCTTGCGCAACACCCTGCTGGATTATCTGTCGCTGCAGCCGGGCGGAGCGGAACTCGCTGCCGGGCATTTCCAGTCCGCGACCAACATGACCGACCGCGCGGCAGCACTTGCCGTGCTCGCGCATCGTCACCACGGTTCGCCCGAGGCGGTCGAGGCGCTGGCGGCTTTCGAGACGACCTACGGGTCCGACCCGCTGATCATGGACAAATGGTTCCAGATCCAGGCCAGCGTACCGGGGCCGCAAACCGTCGACACCGTGAAGGCCTTGACCAACCACCCGGCCTTCTCGATGGGCAATCCGAACCGGGTGCGCTCGCTGATCGGCACCTTCTCCAGCGCCAATCAGACCGGCTTCCACCGGGCCGACGGCGAAGGCTACTGGTTCTTTGCTCAAACCGTCCTCGAGGTTGAAAAGCGCAACCCGCAAGTGGCGGCAAGGCTGGCGACGGCGCTCAGATCCTGGCGTTCGCTCGAACCCTTGCGGCAGGCGAAGGCCAGGGAAGCGCTGCTCTCGATCGCCGGCGCCGAAAACCTGTCGGCGGATCTGCGGGATATTGTCGAGCGCACGCTGGCTTAGCCGCTCTCTTCCTTCCCCCTTGTGGCAGAAGGGAGATCCGTGCACGCCGCCAAGCTGGTGAATTTCAACCAGGACCTGCCAGCAGCGGCTTCCGTTAGGCGCTGCGCCAGCGAAAGCCCATTATTTTAGTCGATTTTTAATCTTTTTTCGCCGGACCACTGGACAAGGCGAATCACCTTTGATTCTTTACTGACGATTCGGAAGTGCGGCGTTTGCCGGATCACCAAGCAGCATAGGCAAATTCGGGGAGTGCCATTTATGGCGAAGGCGGACGCGTGGGGCGCGCCCGGAGGGACGGTTTTTGCGCATCGTGAGACGCGCGGCGACGGTCTTGCCGGGAATACGCGACTCATCGCCGAACCGGCCTACCGGCGGCTTCTGGCCGCCGAGCCGCTGCTGCGCCGATCAATACCCGTCCTCATCATCACCTTCCTGATCGTCATCGCGGCGTTGCGCGTGCTGTCGCTGATGAACGAGCGCGACGATGTCGAGCGCAATGCCAAGGCGATCCTGACGCTGGCGGCGGGCCAGCTGGCCAGTTCGCTCGCCACCACCTCGGAAACGGTGCCCGGCGCCATACAGGATCTGCTGGAGACCACCAGCCGTCAGGGCGCGATGGGCCGCAGCCATGTGCTTGTCATCACCGACAGCGCTTTCAAGATCGTCGCGGTGACGCCACGCTCGATGCCATGGCAGGGCCATTCGCTGGACGGCCTCGTCGAGGGCGGCCAGCCCTTGTTCATGTTCGGCGATCGTGCCGGCGTCATGGACGTCAACATCGACGGACGGGATTGGTACGCCGCGGTCAGCCTGGCGAATGGCGGAAAGGGTGCATCGGCGGCCCTGGTGCCACAGGACGCGGTTTTCGATGCCTGGCGCAAGACCGTTTCGCTGAACGTCACCCTGTTCGTGCTGACGGCCGGTGTGCTGATCGTCATCCTCTATGCCTATTTCGGCCAGGCGGCACGTGCGCAGGCGGCCGACCGCATCTACCTCGAAGCGCATCAGCGCATCGACATGGCGCTGGTTCGCGGCCGCTGCGGCCTGTGGGACTGGGACATGGTGCGCGGCAAGATGTACTGGTCGCGCTCGATGTACGACATGCTCGGCTACAAGCCTTGCGAAACGATGCTGTCCTTCGGCGAGGTCGATCAGATCATCCATCCCGAGGACGGCGACCTGTTCGAGCTCGCCAACAGAATCGTCGCACGCGAGATCGATCACATCGATCAGGTGTTCCGCATGCGCCATGCCGATGGCCAATGGGTCTGGATGCGCGCACGGGCACAGGTCATCGATCCGGAAGCGCCGGAGATCCAGCTGATCGGCATCGCCGTCGACGTCACCGAACAGCGTCATCTGGCGCTGCGTTCCGAGGCTGCCGACCTTCGCCTCAGAACGGCGATCGAGAACATCAACGAATCCTTCGTGCTGTGGGATTCGACGCAGCACCTGATCATGTGCAATTCCAAATACCAGCAGGACAACGGGCTTTCGGACCGCGACGTGATGCCGGGCACCGCGCGCGCGGCGCTGGAAGAACGCATGCTGGCCTTTGCTTCCGAAAGGCGGCTTGCCCACACCGGCGGCCTGCAGGGCGGCGCCACTTTCGAGCGGCAGTTGGCCGACGGCCGCTGGCTGCAGGTCAACGAACTGAAGACCCGGGACGGCGGCATCGTCTCGGTCGGTTCCGACATCACCCAGATCAAGCTGCACCAGGAGAAGCTGGTCGACAGTGAGCGACGGCTGATGGCAACGATCCATGATCTCAGCCTCGCGCGGCGGGCCGAAGAGGAGCGTTCGCGCGAACTGGTCGACCTCAACCGCAAATACATGAAGGAAACCGAACGGGCCGAAGCGGCGAACCGGGCCAAATCCGAATTCCTGGCCAACATGTCGCATGAGTTGCGCACGCCGCTGAACGCCATCATCGGCTTCTCCGAACTGATGGAACAAGGGCTGTTCGGCCCGCTCGGATCGGAGCGCTACGAGGAATATGCCACCGACATCAACAGCAGCGGCAAGTACCTGCTGGGCGTCATCAACGATATTCTCGACATGTCCAAGATCGAGGCCGGCCAGTTCTCTCTGGACCGGGAAGAGATCGACCTCGGCCCGCTGATCAGCGAAACCGTACGCGTCGTTTCGCTGCAGGCGGCGCAAAAGGCCATCACCGTGGAAACGCGCATTGCCGATGCGCTGACGCTGGTCGCCGATCGCCGTGCGATCAAGCAGATCGTCATCAACCTTTTGTCCAATGCGGTGAAGTTCACCGGCCACGGCGGCCACATATCGGTCAGGGCCCGCAACACATCCGGCGCGCTGGTGCTGACGATCGAGGACAATGGCTGCGGCATCCCCAAGGAGGCGCTCGGAAAGCTCGGACGGCCGTTCGAACAGGTGCAGAACCAGTTCTCCAAGAGCCATGCCGGGTCCGGCCTTGGCCTTGCCATCTCACGTTCGCTGGCCGAGCTTCAGGGCGGCGCGCTGAAGATCCGGTCGAGCGAAGGTGTCGGCACTATCGTGTCGGTGCGCATTCCGGTGAAGAAGAGCGTGCTGGCCGTCAAGGTTGCAGCGTGAAGTTTTTATCACCATCCCAGGCCTGATCCACCTCGTGGACGCGAGGTGAAACGCTTTGACAAAGTTATCTATTTTATCTATTTTGGATAAAAAAGAAAGGCCTTGTCATGCGAGTGACTTCAACGGAATTCCAGCAGAATGTCGGGCGTTTTCAGGATGCTGCCCAGCGTGCGCCGGTCGCAATCACAAAGAATGGCCGGACCCACACGGTACTCCTGTCGGCGGCGATGTTCGAGGTCTTGGTCAAGGGACGAGCCGCCCGTCCTGTGGAAGAGCTGGACGACGAGACGCTTAACGCCATCGCCGAAAGCGCCGTATCGAGCGAATATGCCGGGCTTGATGCAATGCTCAAAGACTGGACACCGTGAGCCTGCCCAAACCTATCCCGGGTCTGGTGATTTCCTATTCTTACCTCTGGGTGAGAGAACACGAAAGGGTGCCGAAGAAGGTCGCAAAAACCGACCATGCGCCATTGTCGCCGCGCGCCGGGTCGTGGAGGGCCGTGAAGTCATAACGGTCGTTCCGGTCACACACTCGCCACCAGCTGATCCTGCCGATGCAGTAGAAATACCTGCGCCCCTCAAAGCCTATCTCGGCCTCGATGACACGCCATCATGGATCGTCGTCACCGAAACCAATCATTTCCTCTGGCCGGGTCCCGATCTCAGGCCTATCGCGGGGAGCAAACCGTCCCGATTCGACTATGGCATGCTGCCGCGCGTTTCTATGCCTATCTGCGCGACCGGATTTTGCAGTCTCACGCAAGCCGGGCGCTGCAGCAGATTCGGCGAACAGAGTAGCTGCATGAGACTGGAGGACCACGAAACGTCCCCGATTCCAAGGGACGATCGCTTCCCGGTCATCCCGCACGAAGCAAAAGGTCGAAATCCTTCCTGACCTTCTGCGACGTCTCCTTGAGATGTGCTTCGAGCACACCGAAATCCGGCAGGTCGGTCACCGCCAGAAGCAGATCCGAAAGCCCCGGCGGAACGTCGTCGCGCTCGAAGGCTCCGGTAAGGCACAGCCGCGTCATCTGGGTCAGCGCCAGATAGAGCGCATAGGCGTCGAAAAGCTCCTGCCTCGCCCCGGCATTGGCGAAGCCCGGTGACAGGCGCGAAAGGATTTCGGCGGTACCGGTAACGCGCGGCCCGGCGCCTACCTGCCCGGTGATGACAGCGACTTGGGCGATGAATTCGAGATCGATCAGGCCGCCGGGGATCAGCTTGATGTCCCACAGGTCGCGCGGCGGCTTTTCCTTCTCGATCATAGCCCGCATCTCCGCAGCCTCGGCCATCACCTTTGCAGCATCGCGCGGCTGGCCAAGTGCAGCCGCCACTTCCGCTTCAACCTCACTGCACAGGCTGGCGTCACCGGCAATGGCGCGGGCGCGTGCCAACGCCATGTGTTCCCAGGTCCAGGCTTCCTGGCGCTGGTATTTCTTGAAGGCATCGATATGGGTCGCCACAGGACCCTTGTTGCCTGATGGCCGCAGGCGCAGGTCGAGTTCGTAGAGCACGCCCTCCGCCGTCGGCGCCGACACAGCTGCGATCAGCCGCTGCGTCATGCGGGTGTAGTAATGCGAAGGCGCCAGCGGCTTGTCGCCATCGGACTCCTCGGCGTCCGGCGCGTGGTCGTAAAGCAGGATCAGGTCGACATCCGATCCGGCGGTCAGCTCGCGGCTGCCGAGCTTGCCCATGCCGAGCAGCGCAACCACGCCGCCGGCAATGGTGCCGTGGCGCGCCGCGAATTCGGCCGTCACCGCCTGCAACGCAGCCTCGATGGTGAGATCCGCCAGATCGGAAAAGGCGCGGCCGGCGCGCGCCGGATCGATCGAGCCGGCGAGCAGCCGGACACCGATCAGGAATTTCTGCTCGGAAGCAAAAATGCGCAGCCGGTCGAGCACGTCCTCATAAAGCCGGTCGCCCTCGACAAAGGCGGAAAGCCGTGCCGACAGATAGGCGCGGTCCGGTAGCTCCGTCAGCAAGGCCGGGTCGAGCAGACCATCGAAGACATGCGGCCGGCGGGTGATGATCGCCGCCAGCCGGGGCGCCGCACCCATGATCGTTGCCAGGAGCTTGAGCAGGGCCGGATTGGACTGCAGTAGGGAAAACAGTTGGATGCCGGCCGGCAGGCCGGCGAGAAATTCGTCGAAGCGCATCAGCGCTTCGTCGGCCCGGCGCGTCTGGCCGAAGGAGCGCAGCAGCGCCGGCGTCAATTCCGTCAGCCGCTCGCGCGCCTCCGCCGACTGGGTGACGCGATAGCGACCGAAATGCCAGCCTCGGATGACGCGGCAGATGTCGCTTGGCCGCTGGAAGCCGAGGCCGTGCAAGGTCTGCAGCGTATCGGGATCGTCGACATCGCCGGTGAAGACGAGATTGCCGATGCCTGTCGACAGTTCCGGTGCTGTTTCGAACAGTGCCGCGTAGTGGCGTTCGACCTGCTGCAGCGAGGCGCGAAACGCCTGGGAAAAGGCAGAAGCATCGGCAAAGGCGAGCATGCGGGCGATGCGCTCCAAGCCTTCGTCATCTTCCGGCAGCGTGTGGGTCTGCTCGTCGGCAACCATCTGCACGGCATGTTCGACGCGGCGCAGGAACCAGTACTGGCGGGCGAGCGCATCGCGCGCCTCGATGGTGATCCAGCCGCGTGTCGCAAGCTCGCCGAGCATCGGCACGGTCTCGCGGCCACGCAGTTCAGGGAAGCGTCCGCCGGCGATAAGCTGCTGGGTCTGGACGAAGAACTCGATCTCGCGAATGCCGCCGCGGCCGAGCTTGACGTTGTGGCCCTTGACCGCGATCTCGCCATGGCCCTTGTGGGCGTGGATCTGTCGCTTGATCGAATGGACGTCGGCAATCGCCGCGTAATCCATGTATTTGCGCCAGATATAGGGCTGAAGCTCCTTGAGGAAGGCCGCACCCGCGGCCAGATCGCCGGCCACCGGACGTGCCTTGATCATGGCGGCGCGCTCCCAGTTCTGGCCGCGCGCCTCATAGTAGCGCAGTGCCGCCTCGACCGGGATCGCCAGCGGTGTCGAACCGGGGTCGGGGCGCAGCCTCAGATCGGTTCGGAAGACATATCCGTGCTCGGTGCGGTCCTGCAGGATGCGCACCAGGCGGCGCGTCAGCCGCGAAAACAATTCGGTGGCGTCGAGCGGGTCGACGACCGCCGGTGCTTCCGGATCGAAGAAAACCACCAGATCGATGTCCGAGGAAAAATTCAGCTCATGTGCCCCGAGCTTGCCCATGCCGAGCAGGATCCAACCCGACTGTTTCGACGGGTTGTCGACATCCGGCAGTTTGAGTTTGCCCTGGCCGTGCGCGTCGCGCAGCAGGAAGTCGACGGCGGCACGGGTACAGGCGTCAGCGAGGTCGCTCAACCGCCGGACCGTCAGCGCCGTTTCGGCCTCGCCGGCAAGATCGGCCAGCGCGATGAGGAAATGCGCCTCCGCCTTCCACTGGCGCAGCTCCATCATCAGGCCGGATTCCGAAAGGGTCTCCGCCAAATGCGCCTGGTCTATGGCGGCGCCGATCGCTTTCAGCCGAGCCTCGATTGTCTGCTCGAACAGCCCGTCCAGGATTTGCGGCCGGCGACGTGCCGTATCGCGCAGGAACGGCGACAGATCGAAGACGGCGGCGAGGAAATCCTGGCCCTCCCCTTTGCCGGCCAGAAACTTGGCAAGCCGCGTCAGCCCTTCTTCGCGTGCGGCGGACGCGATCTCGGCCAGTTCCAGCCGCGCACGGTCCTCGTCCAGCGGAACAAGCCTGGCCGCCGGCTTCAGCAGCCAATCTTTCGCTCTCGCAGCCGTGCTCATCAGTGATCCTCCCGAACCGGGAAACTCATGACCACGGATAATCCAGGATTGCCAGGCAAGAGTTCAAGCCGGCCATTGTGGAATGTCATGACGGCCTTGGCGAGGCTGAGGCCAAGACCCGAACCCGGTTGCGAACGGCTCTTCTCCAGCCGCACGAAACGTTCCGTGGCACGCGCGCGGTCGCCATCGTCGGGAATGCCGTGGCCATTGTCGGCAACCGACAGGCGAACGTCCGCACCGGTTCGCTCGAGCGTGACGCGCACCGCCGGCTGGGCATTGGCGCCGGTCGAATATTTGATAGCGTTGTCGACGATGTTCGACAGCGCCTGGCCGATCAGTTCGCGGTTGCCGTTGACGGACACCGCCTCGCGCGCGTCTGCTTCCAGCGACACGCCCGCCTCTTCCGCCACCGGCTCATAGAGCTCGACGACATCGCGCACGGCTTCCGCAAGATCGACGCGGTTCGTATTTTCAGACGAGTAGCCAGCCTCCAGCCGGGAGATCATCAGGATGGCGTTGAAGGTTTTTATCAACTGGTCCGACTCGGCGATGGTGCCTTCCAGCGCCTGCCGGTAGTCGGTGGGCTTTTGCTTGCCCGAAAGCGTCGCTTCGGCCCGGTTGCGCAGCCGGGTCAGCGGCGTCTTCAGATCATGCGCGATGTTGTCGGAAACCTGCTTCAAGCCTTCGTTGAGCGTGGCGATCCTGGCCAGCATGGCATTGAGATTTTCGGAGAGCCGGTCGAACTCGTCGCCAACCCCCGTCACCGGCAGCCTGCCCGACAGATCGCCGCCCATGATGCGACGGCTGGCTTCCGACACGCTGTCGATGCGCTTCAGCGCAGCGCGGCCGACAAAAAACCAGATCAGCAATCCGCCCAGCCCCATCATGCCGAGCGCCAGCATCAGCGCACGGCGGATGACGGCACGAAACCGTTCCGGCTCGCCAAGGTCGCGGCCGACCAGCATGATCATCTGGTTCGGCAGCCGCAGCACCAGCGCAATGGCGTTGTGGCCTTTTTCGCCCTGCGCCTGCGCATCGTTCTGCTCGGATTGGGTGGTGGTGCCCTGCTCGGCGGGAAGGTTGCGCAGGCGCTCGAGCTCTCCCTCGCCAAAGCGCTGATAAGAGAACGGACTGCTGGTCCAGCCTTCGGTTTCGAGAACGCCAGGTTCGAGGCTCTGCACGTTGCCGGTCAGGATCTGGCCGTTGGCGTCGGCGATCAGGTAAAGGTTTGCGCCGGGCTGGCGCGAGCGCGCTTCGACCACGCGGACCAGTACCGGCAGGCCGCCGCGCTGATAGGCGCGGGCAAGGCCGAGCACTTCGTCATTGATGGTCTCCTGCGTCTGCGCGGTCAGCATTCGCGCCGACAGCGAGGTCATGTAGAAGACGAGCGCCACCGCGCAGAGCGCGAAGAGCAGGAAGTAGAGCGCCGAAAGCCGCGCTGCCGTCGTCTTCATGATGGCTGGCACGGAAAGAGCCATGCCGCAGCTAACCACTCTTCAGCATATAGCCGGCGCCGCGAACCGTATGCAGGATGGGCTTGTCGAAGCCCTTCTCGATCTTGCCACGCAGCCGGGAGACATGGACGTCGATGACATTGGTCTGCGGATCGAAATGGTAGTCCCAGACATTTTCCAGCAGCATGGTGCGCGTCACCACCTGGCCGGCATGCCGCATCAGATATTCGAGCAAGCGGAACTCACGCGGCTGCAGCGTTATCTCGCGTGACGCACGGCGGACCGAATGCGACAGCCTGTCGAGTTCGAGATCGCCGACGCGGTAGACGGTTTCCGCTTCCTTGGCACTGGCGCGCCGGTTCAGCACCTCGACGCGGGCGAGAAGCTCGGAGAAGGCATAGGGCTTTGTCAGGTAATCGTCGCCGCCGGCGCGCAAACCCGTGACCCGGTCATCGACCTCGCCGAGCGCCGACAGGATCAGCACCGGCGTCGTGTTGCCCCTGGACCTGAGACCGGCAATGACCGACAGGCCGTCGCGACGCGGCATCATCCGGTCGATCACCATCACGTCGTAGTCGCCGGCGTCGGCGAGCGCAAAGCCGGTTTCGCCGTCACCGGCGACATGCGCGGTGTGACCGGCCTCGGCAAAGGCTTTCTGCAAGTAATCCGCAGCCTCGCGATCGTCTTCTATGACGAGAATCTTCATAGGGCTGTTATACGCGATTTCGCCGGAAGGTTGAGTGGCAGACATCTGCATTGTGGCCTTTGCCAAAGCGCATCGCGACCGAGATCGCTCGAAGCAGTGCGCGATAAAGCTGCTCGTTGCCGATGTCGTTGGCATCGGATCGTTGAAGCGCTTTTGAAAATTGTGCGGCAGCGGGCGATGGGAAGCCCGCTGCCGCCGGGGGAAGGCGCGATGACTGACTAACGCGCGCTCCTCCATGCTTTCCCGTACGGCGGCTCGGGGGTGTTGAACCGTCGCACTGGAAAAGTCCAACTTGCCGCCGGAACGCCCTCACCCGCCTCGGAAAGCCGAGAGAACGCTCCGGGGCCGACCTCAGCCCTTGGCGACGGGCAGCGCGACGAAACGATTGGTGTCGTCGCGGGTGATCTGCATCAGCACCGCCTTGCGGCCGGATTTGACCGCTTCGGTCATCGCCTTGGTGACGTCGTCGGTGCCGTTCACTTCGGTCGAATTGACCGATGTGATGACGTCGCCCGGCTGGATGCCGCGATCGGCGGCATCGCTGTCGGGATCGACGTCGGTCACCACCAGCCCCTTGCCGTTTTCGGACTTGGTGACGGTCAGGCCGAGATCGGCCAGCGTGTCGGGCTTTGCCGGAGCGGCAGGCTGCGACTGGTCGACAGAGGCCTGCTTGTCGCTCGAGGGCAGTTTGCCGAGATCGACCTTGACCGTCTGGCTCTTGCCGTCGCGCCACACGGTGACGTCAACCGACTTGCCAGGCGAGTAGGCGCCGATCAGCCGTGCCAGTTCCTTCGGCGAAGCGACGTCCTTGCCGTTGACCTGGGTGATCACGTCACCGGCCGTGATGCCCGCCTTCTTGCCGGGACCATCGTCCTGGGCACTGGAAACCAGTGCGCCGTTGTTGGACTTCAGACCAAGCGACTCAGCGATGTCGGAGGTGACCGGCTGGATTTCCACACCGAGCCAGCCCCGCTGAACGGAACCGCTCTTCATCAGGTCCTGAACGACCTGCTTGGCGGTCGAAGCGGGAATGTCGAAGGCGATGCCGACGCTGCCGCCGGACGGCGAGAAGATCGCGGTGTTGATGCCGACGACCTGGCCGTTGAGGTTGAAGGTCGGGCCGCCAGAATTGCCGCGGTTGACCGATGCGTCGATCTGGATGAAGTCGTCATAAGGGCCAGCGCCGATGTCGCGGCCGCGGGCGGAGACGATGCCGGCGGTGACGGTGCCACCAAGGCCGAACGGATTGCCGACGGCCACCACCCAGTCGCCGACGCGAACCTTGGAGTCATCGGCGAAGTCGACATAGGTAAACTTGCCGACGCCATCGACCTTGAGCACGGCGAGATCGGTGCGCGGGTCGGTGCCGATCAGCTTGGCGTCGAGTTCCTTGCCGTCATTCATCACCACGGTGAAGGCCGAGCCTTCCGAAACGACGTGGTTGTTGGTGACGAGATAGCCGTCATCCGAGATGAAGAAGCCGGAACCTTGTGCAACCGGCCGCGGCTGGTCGTTGTTGCGGTCGCGATGGCTGAAGCGCCTGTTGCCGCCACCCTGGCCGTCCTGATCACCAAAGCCACGGAATTCCTTGAAGAAGCGGCGCAGTTGCGGATTGTTGGGCAGGTTGTTCATGCCATCCTGATCGTCGGACGGGTCCGAGCCGTCATCGGCGGCCGGGCTGATCTTGGCCTTGACCTTGACGCTGACAACAGCGGGAGAAACCCGCTCGACGACATCGGCGAAGCCCGGTACCTGCGGCGCCTCGACGCGCACGGCATCGGCCAGAACAGGGCTGGTTCCGCTGGTCAGCGCACCGACGCCGATCGCACCGGCCACGGCGACAGACGCGACGGCAGCCATGAGACGCTTGCGGGTGACGGAATATGAACGGGGGGCAATATTCATGGATCTCGTATCCTCTTTCCAAATGGACGCTGCTGATGGGCATCCTCAAGCAAGAGAATTAGAGTGGCGCACATTACAGCGCCATTTCCGACACATGAAACTTTGGTAATGTTTTGGGGTCGGGAGACGCACAAACCCGTTGGCCGCGATGCCCTATGCGCTATCTTGTACACAACTCAGCACAAGGCTTTCATAAATGACAGCAAGCACCACCATGGCCATCCGGCTCTCTTCTGAAACCAAGCTGAAGCTGGAGCGGATCGCCGCCGATACCCGGCGTCAGAGCGTCGTTATCCTGCGCGTCATTCGCACGTCGCGGGACTGGCCCTCGGAGGAATGGCCGAGCTAATTGCCTAGTATCTTGTCCAGCGCCGCCTGTTCCTCAGTGGTCAGCGCATTGGTTGCCGTCGAGCGACGCGACCGCGCGGTCAGCACGATGAAAACGCCTCCCACCAGCAACAGCAGGACAGGCGTGCCCCACAGCAATGCATTGCGCAGGTCGAAACGCGGCTTGAGCAGCACGAACTCGCCATAGCGCGAAACCACGTAGTCCATGACCTGCTGGTCAGTGTCGCCGGCGACGAGGCGCTGACGCACGAGAACGCGCAGGTCGCGGGCAAGGTCGGCATCGGATTCGTCGATCGACTGGTTCTGGCAGACCATGCAGCGCAAGCCTTCCGAAAGCGCCCGAGCCCGCGCCTCAAGTGCAGGATCAGGCAGCATCTCGTCAGGCTTCACCGCCAAGGCCGTGCCGGCAAAAAACAGCGCCAGCAGCAGGATAATGGAGGTCAGCGAAAGCCGTGCGTTCATGGCAGGGTCGCGGATGGCACCACGCTCGGCTGCTTGCGCCGTCGCGACGGCGCGCCGACGCGCAGGCGCCGGTCCATCAGCGACATCGCCGCGCCCGCCATCATCATCAGGCCACCGCCCCAGATCAACGTCACCAGCGGCTTCCACCACAAACGCACGACGACCGAACCGTCTTTGCCCTCGTCGCCGAGCGAGATGTAGAGCTGCGAGAAACCGATCGTCCTGATGCCGGATTCCGTCGTCGTCATCTGCCGCACCGGATAAAATCGCTTGGCGGAGCTGATTTCGCCAACAGGGCTGCCGCTGACGCCGATCAGCTCGAAGCGGCCGCGATCCTCGCTGTAATTCGGTCCCTGGGCCGGATAAAGCCCGACGAAACGCAGCGTATGGCCGGACAGTTCGACGGTCTCGCCGGCATGCATCGACAGGATCTTCTCGGTGCCGAAGCAAAGTGTGCCGACGATGCCGAGCGTGGTCAGGCCGAGGCCGAGGTGAGCGAAGGCTGTGCCGAAGACCGAGCGCGGCAAGCCGAGCAAGCGCCGGACCATGATCCCCGTTGCGACGGTCCGAAAGCCGGATTTGACGGCGAGATCGGTGAGCGCGCCAAGGATCAGCCAGACGGCAAGGCCTACGCCCAGGGCTGCGAACACCGAGGCGCCGTCGATGAACAGAGCGGTGACCAGCGTCGCCAGCAGCGCCGCTGCAAAGGCCACCATCAGGCGCTGCGCGACGGCGAAAACATCGCCGCGCTTCCAGGCCAGCAACGGCCCGAACGGAACCACGAGCAGCAGCGGCACCATCAGCGGCCCGAAGGTGAGATTGAAGAACGGCGCGCCGACCGAGATCTTGTCGGCTGAAAAGGCTTCGACAGCGAGCGGATAGAGTGTGCCGACAAGCACGGTCGCCGTCGCCGTGGTCAGGAACAGATTGTTGAGGACGAGTGCCCCTTCTCGGGAAATCGGGTGGAACAGGCCGCCGGTCGTCAACCGGGAAGCGCGCAGCGCAAACAGCGCCAGCGAGCCGCCGATAAACAGCGTCAGGATGCACAGGATAAACACGCCCCGGGTCGGATCGGTGGCAAAGGCGTGCACCGAGGTCAGCACGCCCGAACGCACGAGGAAGGTGCCGAGCAGCGACAGCGAAAAGGTCAGGATGGCGAGCAGCAGCGTCCAGATCTTCAGCGCCGAGCGCTTTTCCATGACAATGGCCGAATGGAGCAGCGCGGTGCCCGCCAGCCACGGCATGAAAGACGCGTTCTCGACTGGATCCCAGAACCAGAAACCGCCCCAGCCAAGTTCATAGTAGGCCCAGTACGATCCCATGGCGATGCCGCCGGTCAGGAACATCCAGGCGACCAGCGTCCACGGCCGCACCCAGCGCGCCCAGGACGCGTCGATGCGGCCTTCGATGAGAGCGGCGACCGAGAAGGAAAAACAGATCGAGAAGCCGACATAGCCGAGATAGAGGAACGGCGGGTGGATGGCGAGGCCGAGATCCTGCAGGATCGGGTTGAGATCGCGGCCTTCGATCGGCGCCGGATTGAGCCGGATGAACGGATTGGACGTCGCCAGAATGAACAGGAAGAAGGCGGCGCCGATGGCGCCTTGCACCGCAAGCACATTGGCGCGCAGCGTCGCCGGCAGGTTGGAGCCGAAAGCGGCGACGAGTGCGCCGAAGAAGGTCAGGATCAACACCCAAAGCAGCATCGAGCCTTCATGATTGCCCCAGGTTCCGGTGATCTTGTAGATCAACGGCTGCAAGGAATGCGAGTTTTCCCACACGCTTGCCACCGAGAAATCGGAGCTCGCATAGGCACTCGCCAGCGCTGCGAAAGACAGCGCCGTCAAGGCGAAGCCGGTCACCGCGACCGGACCGCCGACGGCCATCAGGCGCTGGTTGTTCAGGCGTGCGCCAAACAGCGGCACGAGCGTCTGCACCAGCGAAAGCGCAAACGCCAGGACGAGGGCGAAATGTCCGGTTTCAACCATGCCCGTGATCCACTGTCGCTCTCCTGCCGGAGCTATTCACTCTTGCTCTCCTGCCACACGCCCTTGGCCTTGAGGCCGTCCGCAACCTCCTTGGGCATATAGCGCTCATCATGCTTGGCCAGCACGCTATCGGCAACAAAAACCCCGTCCGGGCCGAAACTACCCTCGGTGATGACGCCCTGCTCTTCGCGGAAAAGGTCGGGCAGGATGCCGGTGTAGGTGACCTTGACCGATTTGTGCGTGTCGGTGACCGAAAAGCCGACCGTGGCCCCCTGCCCGCGCTGGATCGTGCCTTTTTCGACCAATCCACCCAACCGGATGCGCTGGCCAGGCTGGACGCTTGCCGTGGTGAGATCGGCCGGCATGTAGAAATAAGAGGCCTTCTGGCCAAGCGCGTAGAAAGTCAGCCCGGTCGCGGCACCCAGGAAGACCAGGCCGCCCGCGATCACCGACAATCGTTTCTGCTTGCGCGTCATGTCTTGTTCTACTCCGTCGCCGCAAGCCCAAGCGAAACGGCAAAGGCGGTGAACTTCTTCGCCTGGTCACTGTCGGCCCCAAAGACGGCAATGGCGCGACCGAGCGCCTCACGCGCCTGATCGGCCTTGCCAAGCACGACATAGGAACGAACGAGCCGCATCCATCCTTCCGGGTCGTGCGGATTTTGCCGCAGTTTGTCGTCAAGGCCGGCAACCATGGTGTTGATCATGGCTTCCCGATCCTGCGGCGACATCGAGGATGCGGCGTCGATATCGCCGGCATCGGGGCCGTTGGCGGCGCCGCCGGAAGCCACTTCGGGGTTGCCGGACTTGGCCAGCGCCTGCTCGACGGCACCGCGCCATGGCGAGTCCGGCGGCAATCTGCCCAGCATCGCCTGCCATGCCGTGGTCGCTTCCTTGGCGCGACCCTCCTGCGCCAACGCCATGGCCAGGTAGAAACTGGCCTTCGCATTGGCCGGATCGAGCTTCAGGGCTGCCTCGAAAGCATCCTGGGCATCGGCCGAGACAATGCCGCCTGCCGCGCCGGCGATCGCCTCTCCGAGACCGGCCTGGCGAACGGCGCTGTCGCCATCAAGCCGAATGGCGTTGCGATAGGCATCCGCCGCGTCGGAAAAGCGCTGCATGCGCAGATAGACCGGGGCAAGCACGTCCCAGCCCCTGCCATCGGTGGGATTGGCGGCCAGATGGGCTTCGGCCCGCGCCACCAGTTCGTCGACCGAACTGTCGGCGGGATTCTTGGCCAACCGCTCGCTGAGCGGTTGTGACGGCAGGTCGGGAGAGCCAAGCTTGACATAGAGCCCCCAACTGACCAGCGGCACCGCCAGCACGGCTACGGTTGCCACCAGCCTTGCGGTGGCCGGCGCTCGGCCCGCGTTTGCGCCGCCGGCGGTACCCGCATTGTCAAGGCGAAGGATGCGGCGAGCGATCTCGGCGCGGGCCTCGGCCGCTTCGGCCGGCTGGATCAAGCCACGCGCAGCGTCGCGGTCAAGCTCGGACAGTTGGTCGCGATAGACTTCGAGATCATGTTCGCCGCTCGACGACGCGCCCTTCGCGCTGGCGGCCAGCGGCAACAGCACCGCCAGGCTTGCACCCAGCGTGAGAATGGCGGCTATGACCCAGAACAGCATGGTTCTTCCAATAACGGCAGAGCTCTGCCGTGCCAACAGATGCATGCTGCGACGCTTTGACGACGCCAGCCGCCAATCGTCGGCAGACGGTCGTCAGGTCAGCGGCGTCCAGCTGCCATCGGCGTTGCGGCAAGCGGTTCCGCGCGCCGTGACTCCGGCGCCGCCGGAAAACACCGTCTGCGTGTACTGGCGGCAGTCCTGCGAACCGACGCGGTAGGGCTGGGCCGGAACCACCTCGCCGTAGCGCGAAGCCTGGGCGCCTTTCCACGTCACCTTCTGGCCGCTGGTCGTGTATTCCAGCGCTTTGTACTCAGCCTCGAGCGCGCTGCGCTTCTCGGTCTCGCTGAGGCCGTTGCCGATCGCCCCGCTGATGAGGCCGCCGCCCATCGCCGAAATGATCGTCGTGGTCACCTTGCCGCTGGAAGGAGGTGTCGAGGCCGGTGTCGCTGCCACGGTTGGACCCTTGCCGCTCAAGGTGGTGCAGCCGGAAACAGCCAGCAATGCGGAAACAAGCGCGACGCGAATCTTCATGCCAACAACCGGTTTTCTTGAGTTGGAGCCTGCCATGGATGCGCCGGGGGCCGCGTCATCGAGAAGTCGGCGTGGCCATAGTATTGATATTTGTCGGAAATTTGGCCGCTGGCCGCTGCGGGACCAATGGACATGCCGCCAACAACATCTCCCGCCCCTCTATGTCGATCGGCTCTGGTGAACATCACTGAAGGCTCCGCAATCGCACCACCGCCTTCAATCCGCCCATACCGGACCGTTCGAGCGCCAGAACGCCTCCATACTCGTTGACGAGGTCTGCGACAATGGCCAGGCCCAGACCTGTTCCGGGCTTTGTCTCGTCCAGACGCCGTCCGCGCTTCAGCGCCTCGCGCGCCTTGTCCTCGGGAATGCCCGGACCGTCATCCTCTATGCCGATCTCGAACAGGCCGGCCGGGTCGTCCTTGCCGGTCAAGGGCACGACCGAGACCTGCACCGCGCTCTTTGCCCATTTCATCGCGTTTTCAAGGAGATTGCCCAGCAGTTCCTCAAGGTCCTCGCGCTCGCCGGCGAAGACGATCTCGGCCGCCGGCAGCGACAGCGACAGATTTGTCTGCGGATTGAGCTTCCGCAGAACCCGCACCATGCGCTGCACCAGCGGCGTCACCGGCGTGCGGTAGACCACGCTGTCGCGTTGTGCCGCGACGCGGGCGCGCTGGAGATAGTGTTCGACCTGCTTCTGCATGGAAGCGGCCTGTTCGGCGATCAACTGCCCCTTGGCGCCGCCGAGCGCGCGGCCCTCGTTGAGCAGTACCGCCAGCGGCGTCTTCAGCGAATGGGCGAGATTGCCGACCTGTGTTCGCGACCGCTCGACGATGCGCCTGTTGTTTTCGATCAGCGCATTGGTTTCGTTGGCAAGCGGTTCGATCTCGGCCGGGAAGCGGCCGTCGAGCCTCTGGGCGGTGCCTTCGCGCACCATGGCGAGCGCGTTCCTGACCCGGCGCAGCGGCTGCAGGCCGAGCAGGATTGCGATCGCGTTGATGGCGATCATGCCGACGCCGAACAGGCTGAGATAGGTCAGCAGGCGGCGCTGAAAGGTGGCGATTTCCTGTTCGAGTTCGCTCTGGTTGCCCATGACGCGGAAACGCGCGGCGCGGTTCTTGGCGTCGAGGACGAATTCGCTCTCGAACACTTCGAGTTGCTCGCCGTCGATGCCTTCGGCTGCGTAGCTGCGCTGGAAGCTCGCGTTGAACGGCACCTCGGCAACGCTCGGTGACGGGATCGTCGTGGTCATCGACGACGAATGGAGATCGCCATGCACGCCTTCCGAAGCGGGCTCAACCGACCAGTACCAGCCCGAATTCGGCTCCGAGAACCGGAGGTCGCCGAGATCTGGCGCGCCGGTCAGCGCACCGCTGTCGGAGATGCCGATCGAACCGATCAGGTTGAACAGATGCGCCGAAAGCAGGCTGTCGAAGCCGCGCTCGCTGGCCTGGCGGTATAGGGTGGTGATCAAGGTGAAGATGACAACGAGCGTCACGATCGCCCAGACCGTGGAAAAGGCGATGACGCGGAACGTCAGCGAACGCGGCCACAAACGCAGCGAAAGCGGCGTCCTTGCGGTTGGTTTGAGCGGTTCCGAGTTACGCCTCCGGCTCACGCATGCGGTAGCCCATGCCGCGCACGGTTTCGATCATGTCGATGCCCATCTTCTTGCGCAGCCGCCCGACAAACACCTCGATGGTGTTGGAATCGCGGTCGAAATCCTGATCGTAGAGATGCTCGACCAGTTCGGTCCGCGAGACGACCTCGCCCATATGGTGCATCAGATAGGCAAGCAGGCGGAATTCGTGCGACGTCAGCTTCAGCGGCACGCCGCCGACATCGGCCTTGGAGGCCTTGGTGTCGAGGCGCAGCGGTCCGCAGGTCAGCTCGGACGAGGCATGGCCGGCAGCGCGCCGGATCAGAGCCCGCAGCCTCGCCAGCACCTCCTCGATGTGGAACGGCTTGGTGACGTAGTCGTCGGCGCCGGCATCGATGCCGGAAACCTTGTCGCTCCAGCGGTCGCGCGCCGTCAGGATCAGCACCGGCATCTTGCGGCCGCCGCGTCGCCAGCGCTCGACCACGCTGATGCCGTCCATCTGCGGCAGGCCGATATCGAGCACGACCGCGTCATAGGGCTCGGTGTCGCCGAGGAAATGGCCTTCCTCGCCGTCGAAGGCGCGGTCGACGACATAGCCGGCATCGACCAGCGCATCCGATATCTGCCGATTGAGATCCTTGTCATCTTCGACGACCAGTACACGCATGCGGAGTTCGATACCTGTTGAAGAGCTTTGTCGGATGGAAGAGCTTTGTCGGATGGAAAACTGGGGCAGATATAGGCCGATTCCGGCGGCCTGGGAAACGTGGCCTAAGGTTGATTGGATCAGTTCAGCGGAACGACGATCTCGGAACGGCGCGGACGTTGTCCGTCCTTGCCCGGAACGAGCACGACGATGACACAGACAGGCTGACCGCCGCGCGTCGATTGCGAGGCCTTGGCCAGCGTTCCGCCATTCTGCTCGGCCACCTGTTGGCCGATGGCGTAGCAATCGGATGCCGCCAGTACGATCGGACTGGCCAGGTCGGGCGGCGCGATGACCGGCATCGCCATCGCCTGCGACGCAAACAGCCCGGCAGCACAAAGCGCCAGTGTCGCGGTTCGGAAGTGGGAGCGAAGCGTTTTCATGACCGGCGTTGTAACGCATCGGTGCTGAACGTGAAATGAACGGTGAACGCCGCTGAAAACATCCTCGCCACACCCCTGCAACGCGAGACAGTCAACCTGGGATTTCGCCGCCTCGAACAGGCGAAATCCCGCGAAAGTCCAGTCTAGACTCCGTTTTGACCATATTGAAAGCGCATCAGGCATTTTCCTGCGTCATCGCGCGAAAACGCAGCAGCCCGTGATGCACGAGCAGATCCTCGTCATGGCGGGCTTCGGCAAATTCCAGCGACAGTCGTGTCTGGCCGCGAGGGCCGATCACCAATGCTGCGTCGGCAAGGCGCGCCTGGATGGCGGCCATGATGGCTAGCGTTTCGGCATCCCCATGGGCTTTCGACCAGACATGCAGCGTAATCAACTGATCGTCGGTGTTCTGGACGCCCGTGTCCCAGTCGAAGGCGGAGGTATGGCCGCAGGTCACGTACGGAAAAGCGGCGTTGTCGGCTGGCCGTTCGAGCAGTCCGGCGCCGCCCAGCAAGGCCGACAGCGATGGATCGCTTCTCAGCCTGAGAAACAGTGCCTGCTGCAAATCGCCTGGCGCGGTCATCGTCTTTTCCTCCGGTTCCTGCGCTGCCGACTGTTGCTTTTCGGAAGCTGTCCGCGTTCTGCGTGTTCTGACAGATATAGCCATTCGACGCGCAGAGGCGATGGCGATTCGTCATCGGAATGATGGATGCCGATGATCTCGAAAGGGCGGCTTTGCCAAGACCACCGTCGCGGGCACCACGCCGTGAACATGGACTCTCGATTCCTGGTCACATATTCTCGCTCCATACAGCGTCGCATGACGCAATGTTTCCTTGCCGGGTTTGATCCGCGAAGCAATTTCGGAAGCTGATGATGCTCGATGCAGAAAAGACCAGGGCTGCGTCGCGGTTGTTGGTAGGCCACTGGGACAAGGGCACCCGTCTCGACGCCATACCCGAGGCGTTGCGCCCACAAACACGGCTCGAAGGTTACGCTGTCCAGTCGCATGTCATGGATCGCTCGGCGGCTCCGCTTTTCGGCTGGAAGATTGCCGCGACCAGTCCGGCGGGACAAAGGCACATCAACGTCGACGGCCCCATGGCCGGACGTCTCCTGGCCGAGAAAGCGGTGGAGATCGGCGGGACCGTTTCCCTGGCGACGAGCAAGATGCGCGTGGCCGAGATCGAGTTCGCTTTCCGTTTCGGCCGCGAGCTGCCGCCTCGTGCGGCACCCTATGAAATCGCCGAGGCGATGGAAGCCGTGGCGAGCTTGCACCCGGCGATCGAAATCCCGGACTCACGGTATGACGATTTCTGCGCCGTCGGGGCGCCGCAGCTCATTGCGGACAATGCCTGCGCCAACCTGTTTGTCATCGGCGAGGCGGCGGAAGACGACTGGCACGACGTGGATCTTGCAAAGCACCCCGTGATCGCGTCCGTTTCCGGAAGGTCGCAACATAGCGGATCGGGAGCAGCCGTATTGGGCGATCCTCGCATCGCGCTTACCTGGATCGTCAATGAACTGTCGGGCCTGGGCATAGCGCTTCAGCCGGGACAGGTGGTGATTACCGGCACCTGCGTGACACCGATAAGCGTCGAGGCAGGCGACGAAGTCATCGGCGATCTAGGCAGGTTTGGCCGCGTCTCGGTGAGGTTTGTCTAGGCTCCGCGCTGCCTGGCCACGAAACTGCGCACCGCCAGCACCAGCACGGTGATGATGATCAGGATCACCGACAATGCCGCGATCGCCGGGTCGATGTTGTCGCGCAAGCCCATCCACATGAGCCGCGGCAGCGTGATGGCGTTGACAGAGGTGATGAACAAAGTGACGCCGATTTCTTCCCAGGACAGCACGAAGGAGAGAAGTGCGGCGGTGACGATGCCGAACTTGATGTTGGGCATGATGATGCGGGTGGCGCGCTCCCACACAGTGGCCCCTAAGCCCCGCGCGGCAAGGTCGATGCGGCGGTCGAGCTGGCTGAGAGAGACCAGCATCAGCACCGTGGCGAAGGGCACGGTCATCACCGAATGGGCCATGGCGACGCCAAGCCAGGTGTCGTAGCCGAAGAACGCGCTGAAACCCGAGATCGAGGTGAGCAAGAAGTAGAGCGTGATCGCCGAGACCACCGGCGGCACCACCATCGGCAGCAGCACGAAGCCGACCAGGGCCGCGGTGAAGCGCGGCTGGAACATCCAGACGCCAAGGCAGAAGCACAGCGCCAGCACAGTTGAAAAGGCGCTGCTGACGACACCGATGCGGATCGAGAGCAGAATCGATTGGAGCCAGCGCGGGTCTTCGATCAGCGCCCGGTAGTGGCGCAGCGACAGTTCGCCCGACGGCATCGCCAGCATGCGGCTCGGCGTCAGCGACACCGGGATGACCGCGAGCAGCGGCATCAGCAGGAACAGCGCCACGAAAGCGGCAATGATCAGCGAGACGGGACCGGGGCGGTAGGTCGGCATCAGATCAACTGCTTCGGTCTGACATATCGGAACAAGAGCGCCATCAGCGCGCCGACGAACAGCACCAGCACGACGCTGATCGCTGCACCCAAGCCCCAGTCCGGGCTCTGGAATATCCTGAGATAGATCAGTTCGGCGATCATGACGCTGCGGCCGCCGCCAAGGATCGCTGGCGTGACGAAGAAGCCGAGCGAGAAGACGAAAACGATCATCGCCGCGCCTATGATGCCGGAGCGCGTCATCGGCACGAACACCGTCCAGAAGGTGCGCATGCGGCTGGAGCCGAGCCCGCGCGCCGCCAGGAGCACGCGGTCGTCGAGGCTGCGCATGGCCGATGCCAGCGGAAAAACGGCGAAAGGAATGAGGAAGTGCGTCATGCCGACGATGACGCCGAATTCGTTGCGCACCAACGCCAGCGGTTCGGAAATGAAGCCGATCGCCTGCAGCCACGTGTTGATCAGGCCGCGATTGGAGAGCAGCGCCACCCAGCCGAAGGCACGGGTCAGCACGGAAATCCAGAAGGGAACGAGAATGCAGAACTCGGCGATCAGGCGCTGTGCCGGGGTTCCACGCACCCAGACGACGGTGATGGCGTAGGCAGCGGCCACCGAGACCACGGTGACGACCGCCGCGATGCGCAGCGTGCGGATGAACACCGACTGCACCAGATCGTCGGTGAGCAGCGCCTCATATTGGCCGAGGCCGGGCGTCGGCAGCGTAAAACTCCATTTGACGACGCCAAGGAACGGCCAGGCATAGGCCAGGACAAGAAACAGGAGCAGCGGCGCCATCAACAGCGCCGCGCCCATCCTGTCGGAGAGATAGGATCTCATTGACCCGATTACCCCGGCCCTGATCAGGCCGAGATGATCTTGGTGTATTCGTCGAGCGCCGGCCCGTAGTTCTTGGCGTACCAGTCCATGTCGAGCGCGATCTGCTTCTTCATGTTCTCGGGATCGACCGGGTTGATGCGCTTCTTGTCGGCCGTGATCAGCGCGTCTGCCGCCGGGTTTGCAGGACCTTGGCCGAGCTTGTCGAACATGACCAGCTGCTTTTCAGGGTCCTGGGCACTGGCGATGAACTTCATCGCAGCGTCCTTGCCGCCGGGGTTGTTCTTGAGCACGGCCAGCGCACCGGGCGAGATCAGTCCCTGGTCCCAGATGAACTTGATCTTGCCGCCCGAATCCTGCTCGATCAGCGAAGCGCGCGTCGACCAGACGATCGCCATCGAGGCCTCGCCATTGAGCAGCACGCTCTGGCTTTCGGCGCCGCCACCCCAATAGGCAACGACGTTTTCCTTGAACGCGGCGATCTTGTCATGGGCGCGCTTGAGGTCGAGCGGGTAGAGCGACGCCGGCGCGATGCCATCGGCCAGAAGTGCTGCTTCCCAGCTCGATACGCCCCATTTGTAGAGCGAGCGCTTGCCGGGGAATTTCTTCACGTCGAAGAAATCGGCCATGCCGGTCGGCGCGTCCTTGCCGTACTTCTCGGAATCATAGGCGATGACATAGGAGAAGAAATAGGTCGAGGCGGCGTATTCCCAACCAAAGCCGGGCCGCATCTTCTTCTTGTCGACGATGTTGTAATCGATCGGCTCGAGAGCCCCTTGGGCGCCGAGCGTGATGGCCGAGAAGGGGTCTACGTCGACGAGATCCCAGGTCGGCGCGCCGCTCTTAAACTGCGCGGCGATGGCGCCTTCAGTCGGACCCGAACCGTCCATCTTGACGGCGATGCCGGTGTCCTTGGTGAAGGCCTGGCCATAGGCGGCATCATAGGCGGTGATGGCATCGCCACCCCAGTTGACCAGCACCAGTTCCTTGGCCTGCGCAAAGGCACCTGTCGAGCGCAGTAGCATCGGCGCGCCAGCCAACACGAGTGCCGCCAGCTGTGTGAACTGCCGGCGCGAGATCTCGCCGCGACCTGCCCTGGCGGACAGGCTCTCGACGGCTTGTTTTTTGGTGTCATGTGTCATGTCAGTTCCCCTTTTTTGTTGTTGATAGTGCCGGAAAGCGGTGGAGCGATATCTCGCCACACCGTGGTCATTGCCCTCCATGCGGAAGGAGGAAACCCTTTTCCGCCGGCCAGGTGAGCCAGACGGAATTGCCCTTGCTGAGCGCTGCGGCCGCCACCTCGTTCGGCACCGACACGGTAACCTTGGCGCCTTGCCGTGTCGTCAGGTCGAGCCGCGTTGCAGCGCCCAGATAGGTGGAGTTGGTGGCGGTAGCGGCGATGCCATTCTCGCCATCCGCCGCCTCGCCCGATATCGACATGTACTCGGGCCGGATCGCCAGGATGGCATCGCCGCGCACGAGTTCGGCCTTGCAGCCCATGCTGACCGCGCGGTCTTCGCAAAGGCCCGTCGAGCCATTGCCGGCAGGCTTGACGCCCTTCAGCGGCAGCATGTTGATTTCGCCGAGGAACTCGGCGACGAAGCGGTTGTCCGGCCGGTCGTAGACTTCGTCGGGCGCTCCGACCTGCAGCAGTTTGCCGTGGTTGAAGATGGCAACGCGCGACGACAGCGCCAGCGCCTCGCTCTGGTCGTGGGTGACGAAGACGAAAGTGGTTCCGGTTTCCTGGTGCAGCCGCTTCATCTCGGCCTGCATCTGGCCGCGCAGGCTCTTGTCGAGCGCCGAGAACGGCTCATCGAGCAACAGCACGCCAGGTTCGAACACCAGCGCACGGGCCAGCGCCACGCGCTGCTGCTGGCCGCCCGACAGTTGCGCCGGCAGTTTCTTCTCGTGGCCCTTGAGACCGACGCGCTCGATCATCTCGCCGACACGGCGCTTGATGTCGGCGGCCGATTTCTTGCGCACCTTGAGTGGGAAGGCGATGTTGGCTTCGACGCTCATATGCGGGAACAGCGCGTAGCCCTGGAACACCATGCCGGCGGCACGTTGCTCTGCCGGTCGGTCGGTGATGTCGACGCCGTCGCTGAACAGCTTGCCCTCGGTCGGCTGCACGAAGCCCGCAAGGATCATCAGGAAGGTGGTCTTGCCCGAACCCGACGGCCCGAGCAGGGTCAGGAACTCGCCACGGCCGATATTGAGCGACAGATTGTCCAGCGCACGGAACGAGCCGAAGCTCTTGCCGATCCCGATTGCCTTGATCTCTGCGGCACGGCCGGGTTGCTGCATACTGCCCTTTCCCTAACGCTTGTCGAAATCGTAGGCAGGGTGCCGGCTCACCGCAACCGAATAGTTTTCGCGTGATCGGCAAATTCCATTCATCTATGGCGAGATGGCGCCGCCTTGCCCTCAATACGGCAGAATGCGGTTCTCCTGGAGTTTCGACCGCAGCCATCCCGCGAACGCTTCCAGCACCGGATGCGAGGCCTTGGCGTGTTCGGAGACCAGGAAATAGGAGCGCGGCGACTTGATCGCGATGTCGAACGGCCTGACCAGCCGGCCCTCGCTCAGCGCCCGCCGGCTGGTCAGTTCGTCGCCCATGGCGATGCCCTGGCCGGCAATCGCCGCCGAAAAGACCAGGTTCATGTCCGAAAAGAAGATGCCACCCTCGATGTCGGGGTTTTCCACCTTGGACAGCGCCAGCCAGCGCGCCCAATCCTCGGTGTCGTCGAGATGCAGCAGGTTGGCGCGCAGCACGTCCGACGGTCGGGAAAAACCGCCGACCTTGTTGAGCAGCGTCGGGCTGCAGAGCGGCGTGAACGAGATTTCGCAGAGCGGCTCGACCGCCCGGTTCGGCCAATTGCCGACACCAAACGCAATGAAGGCATCGGCATCTGCGTTGCTGACATCGTCGAGCCGGCGCGGCGTCAGGATGCGCAGCGCCACGTCAGGATACATCTGCCGGAACTCGCCGATATGGGTGCACAAGAACAGCGAGGCGAAGCCGGGCGTGCAACTGACGGCGAACGAGCCGCCGACGCCGGTGCCGGCGTCCCGCGTCACCGCATCGCCCAAAACGGTGAGCGCCTTGCGCACGTCGCTGGCGTAGCGCTGACCGCGCGGCGTCAGCGCCACGCCCTTGCCGATGCGTTCGAGCAGGTCGAAGCCGAGATCGCGCTCCAGCAGGCGAAGCTGATGGCTCACGGCGCTGCGGGTCAGGTGCAACTCGTCGGCGGCGCGCCAGACGCTGCCATGGCGGGCGAAGCTGTCGAGCGCACGCAGCGCTTGTGTGGATGGTATACGCAAGGAGCCTCAGGTGAACCGAATTTGCACGAACCGGGAAAACATATCACTTTTTAGCGAACCGCTTCACTGCTTTCTTCTCATGCCATGGAGAAACCGGTGGCCACCTCGGCGCAAGCAACCGCCCTTGCCTGTCTCGACGGCATCCAGCCGTTGTTGTCCGCGTGGACACGCATCATCTTCGATTACGGCGAGACCGCGTGGCGGGAATATCAATCCGCCGCCTGGTATGTCGAGCGACTGAAACTCGAAGGCTTTTCTGTCGAAGAAGGCTCCGGCGGCATGCCGACCGCCTTCTGCGCTCATTGGACCAACGGCCCCGGCCCGACCATCGGCATGTACGCCGAATACGACGCGGTGCCGGGCAATTGCCAGGATGCCGCTACGGTCGAGCGTCCGCGCCGGGGACTTGGCAACCAGGCCGGCGGCCACACCGACCCGCATTCCGGGCTGGGTATTTCGAGCCTCGGCGGGCTGCTGGCGACCAAGGCCGCGATGCAGCGCCACGGCATATCAGGCACGCTGCGCTTCACCGGCGAGCCGGCGGAAAAGGTGCGTGGGTCAAAGCCGATCCATGCCGCCAAGGGCTATTATGACGGCCTTGCCGGCATGATCTCCTTTCATCCGTTCTACATGCTGCCGCTCTGCAACACGGTGCGCTGGGACACGCATTGCGGCGCGGCCTACGCGATGATCTATCGCTTCATCTGCGACCAACCGGAACGCTGGGCGCTGGCTGCGGGTGCTGCACCCATTCCGCAAGCGCACTCGGCGGCGCGCGCGCCCGGCGCCAACGACGCATTGATGATGATGTACATGGCCTCCAAGGCGCTGCGCGATTCCATGCTGCCTCACCAGGGCGGCTGGTCGATCAGCGAGGCGATCCTGACGGCGGGGCAAGCGACCGCCGACAATTTGCCGGCGGGGCTGGCCGAGATCCAGTACATGATCCGCGTGCCGACGCTTGCCATGGCCGAGCAGGTCACCGCGGTGCTCGACCGCAATGCCGAGGCGGCGGCAGCGATGAGTGGTTGCCGCACCGAGCGGCATTGGGTGTCGAAGTCACGACCGGGACTTGCCAATCATGCCATGGCCGAGATCGCCTATGAAGCGCTGTCGACGGTCGGGCCGCCGCGCTGGGACGAAGACGCCAAGGCAGTCGCGCGCGAAATGCAGGTCAATGCCGGGCGCATGGCGAGCGACGAGCCGTTCATCGAAGAGCTGGAGCGCCTGATCGAGCCGCAGGCGGCGGAAGCGATCCTGCGCCGCGACCTGCCGCCCTCGCAGGTCAATTCGACCTCCGACGATTACACCGACATGAGCTGGCACACGCCGACGGCGCGCTTCTATGTCGCCCGCCCGGCGCTGCGTTCGGAGACCGGCTATCCCTATCCAGCCTGGGTGATGAATGCGCTGGGCGGTATTTCGGCCACGATCGACCCGATGGTGGCCTGCGCCTCCCGCACGATCGCGCTCGCCGCCCTTCGCCTGCTGGAAGACCAGACTGCCCGCGAAGCGGCGATGGACGAGTTCGTTACCCGCACCGGCGGCGGCATCGGCGGTTCGAACTGGATCGCACCGCTTTGCGACTACGAGCCGCCGATCGGGTTTCGCTGGCCAGAATATGTCACCACCCCGCGTGGACGCGACTGGTGGATACCGAGTAATCAGACACCCCCAAGTCACCTCACGAGGAGCATCCCATGACCGTTCATGACCGCATTGTCGCCGAGCCGTTTTCGCTGCAGCGCCGCAACCCCGCCGGCGGCACCAAGCCGCTGACCGCCTGGGGTTTTGCCAACGAGACCGACGTGCTGACCGACGTCCTGCTCGGCTCGCCCAATTTCCTGCGGCATCTCTCGACCAGCTCGCTGTCGCGCAAGCACCTGCGCGAGGCGCCCTGCAACGTCCAGATCGCGCAGGCACAGCACAAGGACCTGGTCGCCGCCTACGAGCATTTCGGCGTCAACATCCACTGGCACGAGCCGACGCCCGAGCTACCGATGCAGGTCTATTCGCGCGATTCCAGCGTCATGACGCCCTACGGCGCCTTCATCACCGCCATGGCCAACTGGTGGCGGCGCGGCGAGAACTATGCCGCGATCCGCACCTACGAAAAACTCGGCATACCGATCTACGACATGGTCACGGCTGGTACCTTCGAGGGCGGCGACTTCAACGTCATCGAGGATGGCGTCGTGCTGATCGGCTGCGGCGGCGCGCGCACGCAGGAGGAAGGTGCGCGCCAGGTGCAGGCCTGGTTCGACAAGGAAGGCTGGGAAACCCGCATCGCTTTCATCGACGAATATTACGTCCATATCGACCTGATGGTGGTGCCGATCGCCGAAAAACTGACCGCCGTCTGCCTTGCCTGCACCGAGCCCGGCATTGTCGACTGGCTGAAGGGCAAGGGTCACGAGATCATCGACGTCCCGTTCCAGGACACGATGGCGCTCGGCTGCAACTTCATGTCACTTGGAAAGGACCGGGTGATCGCGCCGACCTCCAGCCAGTCGCTGATCGGCCAGCTCAAGGCCCGCGGTTTCGAGGTCGCGGCCGTCGACATGAGCGAGATTTCGAAGACCGGCGGCGGCATCCACTGCATGGCGCAGGCGCTGAAGCGCGAACCGGCCTGAGCCGGCTCGCCCCTCAGCAACAAACCCGATACTGTGTCTTCGCTGCCCTTGTGAGTGCCGGAAAAATGGAGGAATAGTCTTGCGGAATGCATCGCCCTGAAATTGCCGGTTTACGGTACTCAGGTCGTGCAATTGCTAGCCGGATTCCGAATGGCCAGTCCCGAACCGCGCAAGAGAAGAGGTCCGATCGCCGCCCGGCTGCTGGCGCTCGACGCGTGGATCGATTCGTCGCTCTACGAGATCGGCTTCAAGGCGCGCCAGTTCTGGGAATCGGCGACGATCTTCTCGCGGCGCTTCCGCGTCAACGGCTGGCGCCGTGGCATCATCGAAGTGTTGAGCGAAGGTTTTACGCTCGGCGCCGGCGGCATCGTGGTGATGCTGGCGCTGGCCATTCCGGCTTTCCAGGATACGGCCGGCGACTGGCGCGCCCAGGGCGACTTCGCCGTCACCTTCCTCGACCGCTATGGCAACGAGATCGGCCAGCGCGGCATCATCCAGCGCGATTCCGTGCCGGTCGACGAGATGCCCGATCACGTCATCAAGGCGGTGCTTGCTACCGAGGATCGCCGCTTCTTCGATCACTACGGCATCGATGTGCTCGGCCTTTCCCGCGCCATCTTTGAGAATGTGCGGGCCAATTCCGTCGTTCAGGGCGGCTCGAGCATAACCCAGCAGCTGGCCAAGAACCTGTTCCTCACCAATGAGCGCACGCTGGAGCGCAAGATCAAGGAAGCCTTCCTGTCGCTGTGGCTCGAGGCCAATCTGTCGAAGAAGGAAATCCTGCAGCTCTATCTCGATCGAGCCTACATGGGGGGCGGTACGTTCGGCATCGAGGCGGCCGCCGATTTCTATTTCGGCAAGAGCGTCAAGGATCTGAACCTCGCCGAGGCGGCGATGCTGGCCGGGCTGTTCAAGGCGCCCACCAAATATGCGCCGCACATCAACCTGCCGGCAGCGCGCGCACGCGCCAATGTGGTGCTGTCCAACCTTGTCGATTCCGGCTTCATGACCGAGGGCCAGGTTCTGCAGGCAAGGCTGCATCCGGCCGACGTCGTCGACCGCGGCGAGCAGAAAAGTCCGGACTATTACCTCGACTGGGCATTCGACGAGGTCAAGAAGATCGCCAAACCGGGCCAGCACTCGCTTGTTGCCCACACCACCTTCGACGCGAACATCCAGAAGGCAGCGGAAGAATCGGTGGAGTTCCACCTGCGCCAGTTCGGCAAGGAGTACAACGTCACCGAAGGTGCCGTCGTCGTCATCGAGACCAACGGCGCCGTGCGCGCCATCGTCGGCGGCCGCGACTATGGCGCCAGCCAGTTCAACCGCGCCACCAAGGCGCTGCGCCAGACCGGCTCGTCATTCAAACCCTATGTCTATGCAACGGCGATGGAACACGGCTTCACGCCCAACTCCATCATCTCCGGCGGCCCGATCAGCTGGGGGTCCTGGTCGCCGCACAATTACAGCGGCGGATCGGCGGGCAATGTAACTCTGATCATGGCTATGGCCAAATCGATCAACACCGTGCCGGTTCGGCTGGCCAAGGATCACCTTGGCATCGGCCCGATCAAGGCCATGGCCGAGGCGATGGGCGTGGAATCGCCGCTCGAAGCGCACAAGACGATGGTGCTGGGCACCTCGGGCATGACGGTGATGGACCAGGCGACGGGCTACAGCGTGTTCGCCGACAACGGTTTCGTCGGCTTCCGGCACGGCATCAGCCAACTCGTCACCCGCACCGGCGAGGTGGTTTATGATTTCGCCAAGGATGCGCCGCCGCCACACCGGGTGTTGTCGGAGCAGGCGCTGAAATCGATGAACACCATGCTGGCGGCAGTACCGGTGATGGGCACGGCGCGGCGGGCCCAACTTCCCAACATCGTCGTCGCCGGCAAGACGGGCACGACGCAATCCTACCGCGACGCCTGGTTCGTCGGCTTCACCGGCAACTACACGGCGGCAGTATGGATGGGCAATGACGATTTCACGCCGACCAAGAACATGACCGGCGGCTCGCTGCCTGCGATGGTATGGCAGCGCCTGATGGTCTATGCGCACCAGAACATCGACCTCAAGCCGATCCCGGGCATCGACAAGCCCTTCATCGACGAGGAGATCGCTGCCAAGGCCGAGGAAGCACAGAAGAAGAG
>NZ_RZQP01000160.1:0-14523 GCF_003998165.1 Mesorhizobium sp. M7A.F.Ca.US.007.01.2.1
GTGGAGCGGGTGCCTGTCTCAGCGGCGGCGGAGCGGGTTGCGGCGGACGCGGCCTTGTCGGAGCGGTGGCCGGAACCGGCTGCAAGCCGCCATCTCCAGTCAATGCCGGCCGGCGCGGCGCCGAAAGCCGGATATCGCGCTCGACGACGACGTCGGTCGGACCGCCGATCAGAAGCAGATGTTCGATGTCGTCGCGGCGTATCAGCACCAACCTGCGATGGCTGTCGACGGCGGTGGCATCCATGACGGCCAGTCGCGTCTTGCGGTTCCGACCGCCGGCGACGAAGGTTCCGAATGTCAGGTTGCGCACCAGCTTGACGATGACGAGAACGATGACCAGCAGGACGAGCGCTGCAAACGTCCACAACAATGCTGCGGCATAACCGGGACCTGCCACGCTATCGAGCCATTGCATTGGTTTCCCCTGATCGCCCCTTGGAAGTGATAAGACACTAGACCGTTGCAGCGGGCCACCGCAAGTTGCGTTTCACGCTGTTGAACAGCTTGAAAAACTCCGAAGGCCGGAAGACATCATTTTTATCCGACATTTGCCGCCCAGGCCTTTTCCGGACTAGGAGAATGTGATTCAACCCGGTACGGGGCGGGTGTCGGAACACCGGAATTCACGAGCAGGGGGCACATGGCCAAGGAAGCGCGCGGCGATTTCTATCCGGTACCGATCGTCGACCAGAATACGCGACCGGGCGCGGTTACCCGGCTTATCATTTTCATCGTCGTTCTGACGGGGGCCGCGATCGTCTTCGGTCTTTTCCGCGAGCGCCTCGGCGATCCTTTCCTGCTCGGCATGCTCGGCGTGCTGGCGATGATCGGCGTCGGCTTCCTGTTCGCGACGGCAATCGGCTTCGTGCAGGTCACGCCACGCTCGACAGGCGACGAACTGTCGAAATCCTTCGTCGATTCGATGTCGCAGGGGCTTCTCGTCACCGACACCAAGGGCCGCGTCGTCTACGCCAACCGCGCCTATGCGGATATGACCGGAGCATCGTCCGCTGCCGATCTGAAGACCGTCGAGGGATTGCTCTCGGATGTCCCCGAAGCCTCGGTGACGATCTATCGCCTGGCGTCCGGCCTTCGCGACGGCCAGCCGGGCGACGGCGAGTTTAGGCTCGCACAGTCCATTCGGCCCGGTGCCGAGCCGGGCGCCCGCTGGTACCGCGCGCGCGCCCGCGCCTTCAGCGTTCCAGGCCAGCGGCTGCCGATGCTGGCCTGGCAGCTTGCCGATATCTCGCAGGAGCGGGCCGAGCAGGAGCGCTTCTTCCTCGATCTGCAGAAGGCGATCGATCACCTCGACCACGCGCCGGCCGGCTTCTTTTCGGCCGACCAGGAGGGCCGCGTCACCTACATCAACGCCACGCTCGCCGAATGGCTGGGCATCGACCTCACCAGCTTCACGCCCGGCGCCGTGTCTCTGTCGGAGATCGTGGCCGGCGACGGCATGGCGCTGGTCCGCTCGGTCAAGGCCGACCCCGGCACCACACGCAACGCGGTGATCGATCTCGATTTGACGACCATGACGGGCGAAGCGCTGCCGGTGCGCTTCATGCACCGCGTTTCGGCCAGCCGCGAAGGATTGAATGGGCCGACACGCACGATCGTGCTCAACCGCACGCAAGGCGAGGATGCCTCTGCCGATTTGCGGGCTTCGGAAGTGCGCTTCACCCGCTTCTTCAACTCGACACCGATGGCAATCGCCGGCGTCGACCACAACGGACGCATCCTGCGCACCAATGCGCCGTTTTTGTCGTTGTTTTCGTCTGTCGTCGATCGCGACGCCGTCGACCGTCGCGTGCGGCTCGACACGGTAATCCACGAACGCGACCGGCCGGCCTTCGCGGCTGCCTTCGAGAAAGCGCAGCAGCGGCAGGCCGACATCGAGCCGATCGACACGCTTCTGCCCGGCAACGACGAACGGCACATCCGCTTCTACGTCAACGCCGTCGCCGACGGCACCGGCGGCGAGGGCGCCGAGGAGTCGGCCATCGTCTACGCCGTCGAGACAACGGAGCAGAAAGCGCTGGAAGGGCAGATGGCGCAAAGCCAGAAGATGCAGGCAGTCGGCCAGCTTGCCGGCGGCATCGCGCATGATTTCAACAATGTGCTGACCGCCATCATCATGGCGTCCGACCTTTTGTTGACCAATCACCGCCCGTCGGACCCGTCCTTCCCCGACATCATGAACATCAAGCAGAATGCCAACCGGGCGGCTTCGCTGGTGCGGCAGTTGCTGGCCTTCTCGCGCAAGCAGACATTGCGGCCGGAAGTGCTCAACCTGACCGACGTGCTCGCCGATCTCAGGATGCTGCTGGCCCGCCTTGTCGGCAACGACATCAAGCTGAAGGTCGACCATGGCCGCGACCTGTGGCCGGTCAAGGTCGATATCGGGCAGTTCGAACAGGTGGTGGTCAACCTTGCGGTCAACGCGCGCGATGCTATGCCGGCGGGCGGCGATCTGACCGTGCGCACCCGCAATGTAACCGCCGAGGAGTGCAAGGCCTTTTCCTACCGCGAACTCGCCCCGGCGGACTATGTCGTGGTCGAAGTCGAGGACACCGGCAGCGGCATCGCGCCCGACGTGCTGAAGAAGATATTCGAGCCCTTTTTCACCACCAAGGAAGTCGGCAAAGGCACCGGCCTTGGCCTGTCGATGGTCTACGGCATCATCAAGCAGACCGGCGGCTTCATCTTCTGCGATTCCGAAGTCGGCAAAGGCTCGACTTTCCGCATTTTCCTGCCGCGTCACATCGCCGAAGCGAAAAAGGCAGGCGAGCCCGGCGATGCGCCGGCGGCGCCGGCAAAGGTCGCCGATCCGGCCAAGGATCTGTCGGGCTCGGCCACGGTGCTGCTCGTCGAGGACGAGGATGCCGTGCGCATGGGCGGCATGCGGGCGCTGACCTCGCGCGGCTACACCGTGCACGAGGCGTCGTCGGGCGTCGAGGCGCTGGAAGTGTTCGAGGCGCTGGGCGGCAAGGTCGATATCGTCGTTTCCGACGTGGTGATGCCGGAAATGGACGGGCCGACGCTGCTCGGCGAATTGCGCAAGCGCCAGCCCGACATCAAGTTCGTCTTCGTGTCCGGCTATGCCGAGGACGCATTCGCCAGAAACCTGCCGGCAGATGCGCATTTCGGCTTCCTGCCCAAGCCGTTTTCGCTCAAGCAACTGGCCACGATCGTCAAGGACGTGCTGGAGTCCTAGAGCCTTCCCCATGTTCCTCCTTGCGCAACGCCGTGACAACGCCATGATTGAGGGGTGAACGGCAGGAAGGCTTAGGGGAGCAACCGGTGACGCCGCACAACGAAGCGGACAAGGACGACTATGCCGACACGGTGTTGTTGCCGGGCGACCCGCAGCGCGCCGAATGGATGGCGCAAACGTTCCTGGAAGCGCCGCGCTGCATCAATCGCCGACGCGGCGCGCTTGGCTTCACCGGCTTGTTTCGTGGCAAGTCCATCAGCATTCAAGCGACGGGCATCGGCGTTTCATCGTTTCTGATCTATGCGCATGAACTGCTGGACCATTATGGCGCCCGGACGCTGATCCGTACCGGCACCTGCGGCAGCCTGACCGCAAAGGCAAAGCTGCGCAGCCTTGTCATCTCGCAATCGGCTCAGGCGGAAAGCGCCCAGAGCGGCCAGGTTTTCGGCCTTTATGGACCGGCTGGCCCGGACCCGGCGCTCCTCGCATCGTCACGGGCCAAGGCGGTAGAATTTGGCATCGACCATCATGTCGGCCTGACGGTCTGCAGCGACATTTTCTATCACCCGGATGGGCGTGCCCGTTTTGCCGATGCACGGGCGCAAGGAGCCCTGGCCGTGGATATGGAAACCAGCGCGCTCTATGGCATATCGGAGCATTTCGGAGCACGTGCGTTGTCGATGTGTGTCGTGGTGGACAACATCGAGACCGGCGAACAGACCGACTATTCCGAGCGCCAGGCGCTTTTCACCGACATGAGCCGTCTGGCGCTGGCCGTCGCAGCAGAGAGCTAGAGTACGGGTCTACTGGGTCAATCCCTTGCGTACGGCGGCGACATCGCCGGACGAGACTGCAGGAGCCGCGTTGCCCCAACTGGCGCGCACATAGGTCAAGACGTCGGCGACCTCCTGGTCTTTCAGGCGCCAGGCCAGGGAAGGCATGGCGGGCGTCGTCGGTGCATCGGCCGTGTGCACGGCCTGGCTGCCGGCAAGGACGAGCCGTGCCAGTGTTTCGGAACTGCCCTGCGCGACGATCGAATTGCCGGCAAGGGAAGGGAAAAGCGCGCCTGACCCGGCACCATCTCCACCATGGCAGGCCGAGCAATTGTCGCGATAGATTGCCTCGCCCGCGGTCATCCGTGTTGCGTCAGGCTTTGCCGGTTGGGCGCTGTCGACATCCGAGCCCAGGCTCTTGAGGTAGACTGCAACCGCCTTGAGATCGGGATCGGTCATTTTCGACGTGGAGTTCTCGATGGCCTCCGCCATCGGACCGGAGGCAATCGAATGCGCATTGACGCCGGTCTTGAGGTATTTCACCAGATCCTCTTCCGACCATTTGCCCAGGCCCGATTGCGCATTGTTGGTGATGTCGGGGGCAAACCAGCCCTGCAGGGAGGCACCTTGCAGGAACTCGCTGTCCTTATCGGCGCCAAGGAAGGATTTGGGCGAGTGGCAGGTGCCGCAATGGCCCGCGCCCTGGACGATATAAGCGCCGCGATTCCACTCCGCCGACTTGGAGGGATCCGGCTGAAAGCTTGCTTCGGTGAAGTTGAGGGCATTCCAGCCCAGCATCGCCAGCCGGATGTTCAACGGGAACGGCAGCTGATTGGCTTCGACCTTGTTCGATACCGGTTGAACCGTCGTCAGATAGGCCCACAAGTCGGAAATGTCCCGATCGTTCATCCTGGTATAGGCGGGGTAGGGCATTGCGGGGTAGAGCCGCACACCATTGTGGCCGATGCCTGACTTCATCATGCTGCGGAAGTCGGCTTCCGACCAACTGCCGATGCCCGTCTCGCGGTCAGGCGTTATGTTGGGCGGCACAAGCGCGCCGAACGGCGTTTCGAGCGGCAGGCCGCCGGCCAGCGGTTTGCCCTCGGCTCGCGTATGACAGCCTGCACAGTCGCCGAGCACCGCCTGATACTGTCCACGTATGATCTGGTCCGCCTGGTCGGCACTCCATGCCGGGCCGCCAGTGAGGGCCGCAGCACCGATGGCGAGCGTGAGAACGAGCTTGTTCATGCCTGCACCAGGGGTGCACCGGGATTGCGCAGATATTGATTGCGGATGGCATCGGCGGCGCGGAAAGCGAGCGCGCCGACCGTTCCTGTCGGATTTTTGCCGGCATTCTGCGGGAAGGCCGACGCACCGATGACAAAGACATTGGGGACGTCCCAGCTCTGGAGGAAGGTGTTGACCGCGCTCTTCTTCGGGTCCGTTCCCATGATGGCGCCGCCCGTATTGTGGGTGCTCTGGTAGGGGACGCTGTCCCAGCCTTTCTTGCGGCGGCTGACGGCGTACTGCTTTCCGCCGAGCGCCTTGGCAATTTCCTCCATCCGGTCGCAGACATAGTTCGACATGCGGATGTCGTTGTCGGGAAAATCGAACGTCATGCGCATCAGCGGCCGCCCGAAACGGTCCTTGTAGGTCGGGTCGAGGTCGAGGTAGTTGTTGCGCGTCGCGTAGCTGCTTCCCTGGGACGAGTAGCCAAGCGTGCTCTTGTAGCCCTCGACCGTTGCCTTCTTCCAGGCGCTGCCCCATTTCGGCGTGCCGGGCAAGGTCGGCCTGGTTCCGATCGGGCGCCCGTTGGTGGGAATGCAGTTGATGCCCGCACCGCCGACGAAGTCCAGCGCGCCGTGGTCGAATGCGTCACCATTGTAATCGTCGATCGTCTGGCCGAGCGCGCCTGCGGCGATGAACGGGTTGAAGTTCTTGTCGTCGAAGAACACCTGCACGCCGGCGTTTGTCTGGTAGCAGTAATTGCGCCCAACCGTTCCTTCGCCGCTGCCGGGGTCGTAGATCTTGCCGATGCCGGACAGCATCATCAGCCGGGCATTGTGCAGGCCGTAGGCGCACAGCAGCACCAGATCGGCCGGCTGGAAGTACTCCTCGCCAGAGGTATCGACGTAGGTCACGCCGCGCGCCGACTTGCCTCCGGGAGCCAGATCGACATGCAGTACCTCGCTGTCGGTGCGGACTTCGAAATTGGACTTCTTCATCAGCACCGGAAGGACGGTGGTCTGGGCGCTCGACTTCGAATAGTTGGCACAGCCGAAGCGTTCGCAGAATCCGCAATAGGTGCATTGACCCATGGCGATGCCGAGCGGGTTGACATAGGCCCGCGACATGTTGGCGGATGGGGTCGGGAAGGGATGCAGGCCGATCGACCGGCCGACCTCGGCGAACAGGGTTGGCGCGTAGGTCATCTGCATCGGCGGGTTCGGATAATCCCGCGACCTTGGATCCTCGAACGGATTGCCGCCTTCCTGCAACTGCCCCTTGATATTGCCGGCCTTGCCCGAGATGCCTGCCAGATACTCGAACTGGTCGTAATAGGGCTCCATCTCCGCGCCGGTCACGCCCCAGTCCTCGACCTGGAGATCGGCGATTCTCGATGCACCATATTTCTTGGTCAGATTGGTCTTTATCTGAAAGTCTGAATCCCAGAACCGCCAGGTGTGGCCGTTCCAGTGGACGCCGGCGCCGCCGACGCCGTTGCCGGGGAGGAAGGAGCCGAAATCGCGCATCGGCAGCGCCTTCTGCGACGGGTCGTTGCGCACCGTCATGGTTTCCACGGCGGGCTGCAGGAAGAGGTCGCGCCGGATGCTGTAGCGCAACTCATCCTGCGCGTAGCCGATGTTGAAATCGGTTGCCGTATCGCGCCAGGGGCCGCGTTCTATAGCCACCACGTCCAGGCCCTGATCGGTCAATTCGTGGGCCAGAATGGATCCCGTCCAGCCGAGGCCGACGATCACGACGTCTTTGCGAGGCAGTATGTTGGTCATGATCAGGCGCCTTTGCCGAGCCATTCGGGGCGCCCGATGATCGAGACAGGCGGCTGCGGATATGGCTGATTGTGTTTGCTGACATGGTCGCGGTAGTCGTAGCGGGCGCCTGGAAAACCAAGCATGCGCCACGAGACCATGTCCTTGTTGCCGCCATAGACGGGGTCGGCAAAGAACCCCTCCATGGTGTTCTGCAGCAGAAGCCCGAAGAAACCCGGCCCCTTGACGCCATTGGGCAGGTCGACCTTCCCGGCCTCCATAGCCGTCAGGAAGGCATCCTGTTCGGCCGGTGCGAGCTCGACGAATGTCTTGCCGTCCCGCTGTTTCAGGAAAGCGTCGATGGCGGCAAGCCCGGTGCGGTAACGCTGCGCCGGATTGGCCTCGCCCTGATAGCCCTGGGTGGGCAGTCCAGGCAGAAACGGGCCTTGCGTGTAAAGCCGGCTCGACGCACCGAACGCCCCCATCAACTGCCTGTCGATATAGACGGCGCAACCGGCTTCCTTGCCGCCCATGCTGAGTTCGTCGGCCGGAATGATGCGGTCGACGATCGCCTCGACTAGAGCTGCTTCCTGGGCCGAGAAAAAGTGCCAGCCGCCTGCCACGACCTGCGTCGGTGGATCGGATGTCATTGGCGTCCAGGGCAAAGTGCCCGAGAACGATCGCGCAAAACCGGCCGATGTCGCGGTTGCCGTAAACATTGCGACCGAGGACAGGAAAAGACGCCGATTCATTCGGACAGGGTTGCGACGGTTCATATTAGGAATCTCAAAAATAAGAGAGCACGCTTGGGAAGTGATTCCCAAGTATTCATGACAACGATAGTTAGGTTAAGCCGCAGATCGAATGCCGATAGACTGCGAGATGAAAATGACCTCGTCAACCACATCACAAAATCGTTAGCGAGGGTTTGGTCTACTGTCGATCAGGTCTGCTTGTGCTGTTGGAAGCCGGTTTTCGCTCGGAACTTGGGCTGCAGCGTCGCCTCTTGCAGAGGGTCCTGGCATACGCGGCCGGATACTGGACCGATAGAAACAGCATCGTGCCATCAGGCATGAATCAGGGACAGCCACAGACCGGCTGGCGTTCGAGGTAGTGGTCGACACCAGGGCGCCACCGCGACGTATCACGAGGCGTTCCGGACCCCTTGATCATACCTGCTCAGCTGGCAAGCAGCCTAATGAGTTTACGACCTGGACGACGCCTTGTAGACTGAACACATGGCGCTCAAACGGATGGACAACATAGGAATCGTCGTCGATGACCTCGAAGAGACGATTGGTTTCTTTGGCGAGCTCGGCCTTGAGCTCGAAGGGCGGGCCATGATCGAAGGAGAATGGGCCGGACGTGTCACTGGACTGGGCGATCAACGCGTCGAGATTGCCATGATGCGGACGCCGGACGGCCACAGCCGGCTCGAACTGTCCCGCTTCCTCACGCCGCCTGTCGTCTCGGATCACCGCAACGCCCCGGTTAACGCCCTCGGCTACCTCCGCGTCATGTTCGCCGTGGACGACATTGACGGGACGCTTGAAAGGCTCCGCAATCGCGGTGCGCGGCTCGAAGGCGAAGTTGTCCAGTATAGAGACGTGTATCGGCTCTGCTACATTCGAGGGCCTGGAGGGCTTCTCATCGGGCTCGCGCAAGAACTCAGCTGAGCGCAATGCGCTAAGCAGCCTCCCGTTTCGGCACCATCTGCTCATCCATCCCCGGCCGATGGCCGCGCAGATAGAGCGCGCAGGTGGTGCGCAGCATCGACGCAAAGTTCGGGATGGCGCCGTTGATCTCTATGGCTTCGTCATAGAGCTTGGAGATGAATTTCGGCGTCGTCAGGTTCTGGTTTTCGGCGATCTCGTCAAGCAACGCCCAGAACGTCGCTTCGAGCTGGATGCTGGTCGAGTGACCGTCGATGCGAATCGAGCGGTTGATCTGGCGATAGCCTTCGGGGTCCTGGCCCGCAAACACCCTGCACATCCGACAAACCTCCCATGATTGTTGGTCTTGGGTGGACGGGCGTGCAGTTTGATACTGCTTGACCTGTCCCCACACGTATTCTCGGGCAAAATTGCCGGTCCGGCAATCGGACTTTCGTCCCGTTCGCGGCTGCGGGCGTGGTAACCGGCTGCCACCACCTTTTATCCGTGCCGCGCATAATCGCCTCCACACCAGCGCGGAGACTGATTTGGCCAAGGCGATCCACAGTATGATCCGGGTTCTCGACGAGGCCCGATCGGTCGATTTCTACAGAAACGCCTTCGGGCTCAATGTCGCCGACAGGCTGGATTTCGAGACATTCACGCTCCTTTACCTCAGCAATGCCGAGGCAGGGTTCGAGCTCGAACTGACCGTGAACAAGGATCGGCAGGAAGCTTACGGGCTCGGCGACGGCTACGGTCACTTCGCTGTCTCCGTCGCCGACCTCGACAGCGAACATGACCGTCTCGGTGCGCTTGGCCTGAATCCGAAGAAGATCGTCGAGTTCAACCGCGACGGATCGCTGATCGCCCGCTTTTTCTTCATCGAGGACCCCGACGGCTACAAGATCGAGGTTCTGCAGCGCGGAGGTCGCTTCCAATAGGAGAGATAGCAGTCGCGCCGGCAGGTGCGGCGCCAGCAAACGCACTCTCAACAGTGCACATAGCAAGCAGGGAGGAATAAAATGGTCACGATCTATGACGCGAAGCCCGGGTTTTCACGTCGCGAGCTTCTCAAACGCGGCGGCATCGGTGCGCTGCTCGTCATCTCCGGTAGCGCCGTCATCAGTCCTGAACATGCCTGGGGGCTCGAGACATCGGCACTCAAGCCCGAAACCATGGCGACGCTGATCCAGATGGCGCGCGACATCTATCCGCACGATCAGGTGCCGGACAAATACTACGCCATTGCCGTGAAAGGTCATGACGAGCAGGCCGGCAAGGACGCCGCCTACAAGGCGATGCTCGAGGATGGCATCGCCGACCTCGACAAGAAATCCGGCGGCGGCGGCTATCGCGGCCTTGGCTGGGAGGACCAGCGGGTCGCGATGCTGAAGCAGATCGAGGCGACGCCGTTTTTCCAGGCCATCAGAGGCGGCCTTGTGGTCGGCCTCTACAACCAGAAAGAGGTGTGGCCGATCTTCGGCTACGAGGGCGAGTCCTATTCCAAGGGCGGCTACATCGCGCGCGGTTTCGACGACATCGAGTGGCTCTGAACCCGTCGTTCCTGAACCCGCAAACAGAAATCATGGGAGGAAACCATGGCGGCTTCATTTGATCTGAATAACGACGGCGTGGTCGTCATCATCGGTTCGGGCGCCGGCGGCGGCACGCTCGGCAACGAACTTGCCCAGAAGGGTGTCGACGTCGTCATCCTGGAAGCCGGCGCGCGCCACGAATACGAGGATTTCGTCAATGACGAGTGGGGTTCGTTCGCCCAGCTCGCCTGGACCGACAAGCGCACCACGTCCGGCGACTGGCGCGTGGCAAAGGATTTTCCGAACCTGCCGGCCTGGATCGTCAAGTCGGTCGGCGGTTCGACCACGCATTGGGCGGGAGCCTCGCTGCGCTTCCAGGAGCACGAGTTCAAGACGCTCTCGACCTATGGCAAACTGGAAGGCGCCAACCTGCTCGATTGGCCGATCACGCTGGCCGAGATGGAGCCCTACTACGCCAAGGCCGAGGCCAAGATGGGCGTCACCGGCACCAATGACTGGCCGCGGCTGCCGGGCAACAACAATTTCAAGGTGTTGAAGGCCGGCGCCGACAAGCTCGGCTACAAGGAATGCCACACCGGCAACATGGCCATCAACTCGGTCGATCGCGACGATCGTAATTCCTGCCAGCAAACCGGCTTCTGCTTCCAAGGCTGTAAATGGGGCGCCAAATGGTCGACGCTCTACACCGAGATCCCCAAGGGCGAGGCGACAGGCCATCTCGAAGTCAGGCCGAATGCCATGGCGATCAAGATCAACCACGACGCCAGCGGAAAGGTGACCGGCGTCGTCTACGCCGACAAGGACGGCAAGCTGCAGGAGCAGAAGGCGCGCATCGTCGCGGTTGCCGGCAACTCGATCGAGAGCCCAAGGCTGCTGCTCAATTCGGCGTCGGGAAAATTCCCCGATGGGCTTGCCAATTCGTCGGGCCAGGTCGGCAAGAACTACATGCGCCACACGACCGGTTCAGTCTATGCCATCTTCGACAGGCCGGTGCATATGTATCGCGGCACCACCATGGCCGGCATCATCCGCGACGAGGCGCGGCATGATCCGTCGCGTGGGTTCGTGGGCGGCTATGAGTTCGAGACGCTGTCGCTCGGCCTGCCGTTCATGGCCGCATTCCTCGATCCGGGCGCCTGGGGGCGCTCGTTCACCACCGCACTCGATCACTACGACCACATGGCCGGCCTGTGGATCGTCGGTGAGGACATGCCGCGCGCGGAGAACCGCATCACGCTGCATGCAGACGAGAAGGACGCGCACGGCATGCCGATCGCCGACGTGCATTTCGACGACCATCCGAACGACACGGCGATGCGTAACCACGCCTACAAACAGGCTACGGCACTTTACGATGCGGTCGGCGCCACCCGCACCTTCCCGACGCCACCCTATCCGTCGACTCACAATCTGGGCACCAACCGGATGAGCGAGAAAGCGGAAGACGGCGTCGTCAACAAGCACGGCCAGGCGCACGACATCAAGAACCTGTTCGTGTCGGACGGCAGCCAGTTCACCACCGGGGCCGCCGAAAACCCGACCCTGACGATCGTGTCGCTGGCGATCCGCCAGGCCGACTACATCGCCGCGCAGATGTCGGCAAAGACGATCTAGTCACATCCTCCCGACAGGCTGCTGGCGCGGAACCCGCAAGGTTCCGCGCCTTTTTCTTGCCGCCTTATTGCTTGGTGCAGGTCGATGCGGTGAAGGCGCCGTCGGGTTGCTTCATGATGATGTCGAAGGAGGGCACGGTTTCGCCGTCAAGCGTCGCCTGGGTCAGCGACAGCGAGTTGCCGCCGGCGGTGTAGCCGCCCAGTGGTCCCAGCCAGGAAATCACGCCGTTCGCATCCATTTGGTAGTTGTACCCTTGCTGAGCGGGGCCGAAGCCGCCGAGGCTGGTGTAGACAGGGCCGCTGTAGACGTTCCCCTTGATGGTGATGTCGCCGAGGCTGAGGAACATGCCAAGCAGGTACACTTCGCAATGATAGGTGCCGTCAGGCATCTTGCCATCGCTGAAATCGGCTCGCGCGGCTCCGGTTGCTGCAGCCAGAAGCAGTATGCCGATGAAAAAGCGTGAAATCCCTGAAATCATGACGTCGCTCGTTTGAAGAGCGAGCTTGCCCTATTTTTGCACCGCGCCGCAACATCGGTCGCCCAAGGCGCCGCTATTCAGATCAAAATCTAGGCAGTCTGGGAGAATGAGCGAAAATTAGGCAAAAACTGTGTAAGCTGCGCAAATTTCCCTCAATCGATTTCTGGCCGGCTCTCTTTGTTTTGGAAGCCGCTATATCCAAGGCGCTGATATCTATGAACTATTTGCACCCTTTCAGGATCGCTGGAGCGGTTGGCATGGGGGTTGCATTGTAGTGTTGCGGTGCAATCAACTAGCTTGGGAGTCCGTAATATGAGGGGTAATTTCTCGACAATAACAAAAATGTTTTCGGCTGGTGCGGTCGCCGCCGGCCTGTTGATGTCGGCTCCGGCCAAGGCCGCCGACGACACGATCAAGGTCGGCATTCTTCATTCGCTCTCGGGGACCATGGCGATTTCGGAGACGACACTGAAGGACGCCATGCTGATGCTCATCGACGAGCAGAACGCCAAGGGCGGCCTGCTCGGCAAGAAGCTCGAGGCGGTGGTCGTCGATCCGGCTTCCAACTGGCCGCTGTTTGCCGAAAAGGCGCGCGAACTGATCTCCAAGGACAAGGTCGCGGCGGTGTTCGGCTGCTGGACCTCGGTGTCGCGCAAATCGGTGCTGCCGGTGTTCTCCGAACTCGACAACATCCTGTTCTATCCGGTCCAGTATGAGGGCGAGGAGAGCGAGCGCAACGTGTTCTACACGGGGGCGGCGCCGAACCAGCAGGCGATCCCGGCGGTCGACTATCTGATGAGCGAGGACGGCGGTTCGGTTAAGCGCTGGGTGCTGGAAGGCACCGACTACGTCTATCCGCGCACCACCAACAAGATCCTCGAGGCCTATCTGAAGGCCAAGGGCGTGGCGGCTGAAGACATCATGGTCAATTACACGCCGTTCGGCTTCTCCGACTGGCAGACCGAGGTTTCAGCGATCAAGAAGTTCGGTTCGGCCGGCAAGAAGACCGCCGTCGTCTCGACCGTCAACGGCGACGCCAACGTGCCGTTCTACAAGGAACTCGGCAACCAGGGCATCAAGGCCGAGGACATTCCGGTCATGGCCTTCTCGGTCGGCGAGGAAGAGCTTGCAGGTCTCGACACCGCGCCGCTGGTCGGCCATCTCGCCGCCTGGAACTATTTCGAGAGCATCGATACGCCCGAGAACAAGAAGTTCATCGCCGACTGGCACAAGTTCATCAAGAACGACAAGCGCACCACCAACGACCCGATGGAGGCCCATTATATCGGCTTCAACATGTGGGTGAAGGCGGTCGAGAAGGCCGGCACCACCGATCCGGACAAGGTCATCGACGCCATGATCGGCGTGTCGGTGCCGAACCTGACCGGCGGCTATTCGACGATGATGCCGAACCACCACATCACCAAGCCGGTGCTGATCGGCGAAATCCAGGCCGACGGCCAGTTCGAGACCGTGTCGCGCACGCCGGGCCTGGTGATGGGCGACGAATGGTCCGACTATCTGCCTGATTCCAAGGACCTGATCTCGGATTGGCGCGCGCCTCTGTCCTGCGGCAACTTTAATGTTGCCACCGGCAAGTGCGGCGGCAAGGGCACGAACTGATCCCTCCCAGGGCTGACCCAGTCAGACCGCGCGCGTCCGGACGGCTTCCTCCGCCGTCCGGACGCCCACTTCAACCTTCAGGGGTTACCAGAAACCGATGACCTTAATCCGCACGGGTTTGATGCTGTTGTTCCTGCTGGCGACACTGTCGTCATCGGGCGCTGGCGAAACCGATCTGCGCGGCATCATCGCCAAATTCGCCACGGCCAAGGGCTTTTCCGAGATCGGAGCCGTCGTCCACGAACTGGCAGCCGCCGGCGACCCGGCGGTGGAGCGGCCGCTTGCGGCACTTGCCGACGGCAACCTCTATGTCCGCAAGGCTGATTCCCTGGTGTTTGTCGGCAAGGAAGCGGGCGAAAGCGTCCAGCTTTCCGACCCGTTGAGCGGCGAGGCATCGGGCGAGGCGGCCAAGGACGACATCACCAAGATCAAGGTCAACAACACGCTGCGTCGCGTCATCCGCGATGCGTTGGGCACGTTGACGCTTGGCGCCAAGGATCCGGCCGTGCGCATTGCCGCCGCCGACACCATGTTCAAGACGCCCGACGCCGCAAACATCGGACCGCTCGATGCGGCAATCACCAGCGAGACCGTGGCCAGCGTCAAGGCTCTGCTCGAAC
>NZ_RZQP01000161.1:0-14417 GCF_003998165.1 Mesorhizobium sp. M7A.F.Ca.US.007.01.2.1
GCTCACCGGCCATCGTCGGTGTCGTCGGCGCGCTGCAACTCGACGTCCTGAAGGAACGGCTGAACTTCGAATACACCCTGCCGGTCGAATTCGAGATGTCGCGCTTTTCCGTGTGCCGCTGGATCTCGGCCGACGACAAGGCCGAGGTCCAGCGTTTCATCGAGGCGCATCGCGGCGACATCGCCCGCGACCTCGACAACGACCCGGTGTTCCTCGCCCAGCACGCCTTCTCGCTGAACTACGAAGCGGAGCGCTGGAAGGCGATCAAGTTTGCCACGATCAAGGACTATCAGGTCCGCGACAGAGCGGCGTAAGTCGCGCTTTTTCCTACTCCCCGTTCACGGGGAGAAGGTGCCCGAAGGGCGGTTGAGGGGCGGCGCGACCCTCGACTATCCTCTGGCGGCTTCTTCGATCTTGGCGATGTCGATCTTGCTCATCTGCATCATCGCCGACATTACGCGGCCGGCCTTGGCCCGGTCCGGATCCAGAAGCAGGCGCGGCAGCTGCTCCGGCACAACCTGCCAGGAGACGCCGAATTTATCCTTCAGCCAGCTGCATTGCGATGGTTGGCCGCCACCTTCGATGAGCTTGTCCCAGAAGTAATCCACCTCTTCCTGCGTCTTGCAGTCGATCGACTGCGACATCGCTTCGCTGTGCTTGAACTGCGGTCCACCATTGAGCGCCTGGAACTGCACGCCGTCGAGTTCGAACGTGGTCACCAACACCTTGCCTGCATCGGCGTGGCCTTCGGGCCAACGCATCACGCTCAGCACCTTGGAATTCTTGAAGATGGAGACGTAGAAGTTCATGGCCTCTTCGGCTCGGCCGTCGAACCACAGGCAGGTGGTGATCTTTTGCATGTCGTGCTCCTCGTGCTGTTTCGGTCGCTGTTCCTGTGAAACGGCTGACTCCGAATATGGTGCCATCTCCTTGCCGTCTGCCCAAGGACGGACATGCAGCGCGCCATCCGACAGTGCCACGCATTTTTTTGAGAGAATCTGGCGCATTGCAAAATTGTGGCCAGACCATACTTGCGCGTCTATAACGCCTGCGGTCCGAATTCAGCTCCGCCGCGCCAACCCCTGGGCTGCGGCCAGCCACCAAGGAAAAAACATGCCTGCCTATCGTTCCCGCACCACCACCCATGGCCGCAACATGGCCGGCGCTCGCGGCCTCTGGCGCGCCACCGGCATGAAGGACTCGGATTTCGGCAAGCCGATCATTGCGGTGGTCAACTCCTTCACCCAGTTCGTGCCGGGCCATGTCCATCTGAAGGATCTCGGCCAATTGGTCGCGCGCGAGATCGAAAAGGCCGGCGGCGTTGCCAAGGAATTCAACACCATCGCCGTCGATGACGGCATCGCCATGGGCCATGACGGCATGCTCTATTCGCTCCCGTCGCGCGAGCTGATCGCCGATTCTGTCGAATACATGGTCAACGCGCATTGCGCCGACGCCATGGTCTGCATCTCCAATTGCGACAAGATCACGCCCGGCATGCTGATGGCCTCGTTGCGCCTCAACATCCCGACCGTCTTCGTCTCCGGCGGTCCGATGGAAGCCGGCAAGGTGGTGCTCGCCGGCAAGACGCAGGCGCTCGACCTGGTCGATGCCATGGTCGCGGCCGCCGACGACAAGATCTCCGATGAGGACGTCAAGGTCATCGAGCGCTCGGCCTGCCCGACCTGCGGCTCCTGCTCGGGCATGTTCACCGCCAATTCGATGAATTGTTTGACCGAGGCGCTTGGCCTGTCGCTGCCCGGCAACGGCTCGACATTGGCGACGCATGCCGACCGCAAGCGTCTGTTCGTCGAGGCCGGCCACCTGATCGTCGATCTCGCCCAGCGCTATTACGAACAGGACGACGAAACCGCACTGCCGCGCAACATCGCCTCGAAGGGCGCTTTCGAGAACGCCATGACGCTCGACATCGCCATGGGCGGTTCGACCAACACCGTGTTGCATATCCTGGCTGCCGCGCATGAGGGCGAGATCGATTTCGATCAGGACGACATCGACGCGCTGTCGCGCAAGGTGCCGGTGCTGTGCAAGGTTGCGCCCGCCAAGTCCGACGTCCACATGGAAGACGTCCACCGCGCCGGCGGCATCATGGCCATCCTCGGCCAGCTCGACAATGCCGGCCTGCTCAACCGCGACCTGCCGACGGTGCATACGTCAACCCTGGGCGAGGCGCTCGACCATTGGGACATTTCCCGCACGACCAGCCAGAGCGTGCGCGATTTCTTCCTCGCCGCCCCTGGCGGCGTGCCGACACAGGTCGCCTTCAGCCAGGAGCGCCGCTGGGACGAGCTCGATCTCGACCGCGAGAAAGGCGTTATCCGCTCGACCGAACATCCCTTTTCCAAGGATGGCGGCCTTGCCGTGCTGAAGGGCAATCTGGCGCTCGACGGCTGCATCGTGAAGACGGCGGGCGTCGATGAATCGATCCTGAAATTCACCGGCCCGGCCCGCGTGTTCGAAAGCCAGGATTCGAGCGTCAAGGCGATCCTGTCCAATGAGATCAAGGCCGGCGATGTCGTCGTCATCCGCTATGAAGGACCGCGCGGCGGCCCCGGCATGCAGGAGATGCTCTATCCGACCAGCTATCTGAAGTCGAAGGGCCTCGGCAAGGCCTGCGCTCTGATTACTGACGGCCGCTTCTCCGGCGGCACCTCGGGTCTGTCGATCGGCCATGCGTCGCCGGAAGCTGCCGAAGGCGGTTTGATCGGACTGGTGCAGGAGGGCGATACGATCGAGATCGACATCCCGAACCGCAGCATCCGCCTGGCTGTCGATGAGGCGGAACTCGCTGCGCGCCGGGCGGCGATGGAGGCCAGGGGCGCCCTGGCCTGGAAGCCTGAGGAAAAGCGCAAGCGCAAGGTGACGACCGCCTTGCGCGCCTATGCCGCCATGGCCACCAGCGCGGCCAAGGGCGCGGTGAGGTTTGTGCCGGAGTGAGGTTTCTTCCTTCTCCCCTGTGGGAGAAGATGTCGCCGCAGGCGACGGATGAGGGGTGGTCCAGAGAACACCGACGTCTCACTCCGCTGGAACACCCCTCATCCGTCTCGGCGCCGCGCGCCGATCCACCTTCCCCCACAAGGGGGGGAAGGGAAGAGAAGTGCTACGGCATCAACTGATACTCATAGAGCTTCTGATAGAGCCCGCCCTGCTTGAGCAAGGCCTTGTGCGGGCCGCTTTCCACCACCTTGCCGGCTTCGAGCACCACGATTGTGTCGGCCTGGTGCACGGTCGACAGACGGTGCGCGATGACGATCGTCGTGCGGCCTTCCGTCAATTGCTGCAGCGCGTCGCGGAACAGCGCTTCCGATTCGGCGTCGAGCGCGCTGGTCGCTTCGTCCAGCAGCAGGATCTCCGCATTGCGCAGCATGGCGCGTGCGATCGAGATCCGTTGGCGCTGGCCGCCCGACAGTAGGCCGCCATTCTCGCCGACATCCGTCTCGTAGCCTTTCGCCTGCGCGCTGATGAAGTCATGCGCGTTGGCCGCCTTGGCGGCGGCGATCACCTCATCGTCGGTCGCACCCTCGCGCCCAAGCCGGATGTTGTGCATGATGGTGCCGGCAAACAGGAACGTATCCTGGCTGACATAGGCGATCTTTTCCCGCAGCGATGCGAGCGTCGCATGGGAAATATCCTGACCGTCGAACAGCACCCTGCCGCTCTGCGGATCATACATGCGCATGATCAGGTTTAGAATCGTCGACTTGCCGCCGCCGGAAGGCCCGACCAGCGCCGTCATCTTGCCGGGCGCAAGCGTCAGATCGAACCTGTCCAGCACCGGCGGCCCTTTCTGATAAGCGAAGTCGACGGCGTCGAACCGAATCTCGCCCGGTCCGGCCAGAAGCGGCTTCGCGTCCGGCTTCTCGACCAGAGTGAGCGGCTGGTCGGCGAGCTCGAACATCGTACGCACGCCGACAATGCCGCTTTCCAGCGATATACGCACGCGCGCAAGGCGCTTTGCCGGCTCATAGGCAAACAGGAGTGCCCCGATGAAGGCCATGATGTTTCCCGGCATCTGGCCGCCCTGCAAGACCAGGAAGCCGCTGACGAAGATGGCCCCGGCAATTGCCAGCCCGGCCAGCGTCTCCATCACCGGGCTTGTCGCAGCCTCCAGCGTCGCGATGTTATTGGCCCGGTTCTCGACGTCCGACACGGCCTTGTACATGCGGTTGCGCATCGCGCCTTCGAGGTTGAAGGATTTGACGACGCGCACGCCGATTGCCGTTTCCTGCATCACCTGCACGATCTGGCCGACCGAGCGAAACTCCATCGCGGCGAACTTGCGAACACGTTTCAGGATGCGGTTGACCCCGTAGATAGCCAAGGGGCCGACGACGAAGCAGATTATAGACAAGGCTGGCTGCTGCCAGACCATGACTCCTACCAGGACGACCAGCGACAACAGATCGCGCACATAGGACGTGACAACGAGGTCGAGCACGTTGCGTGCCGCCTGCGCATTGTTGGTCATGCGTGTGATCAGGTCGGACGACGAGGTCGAATGGTAGAATTCGATGCCTTGCGCCAGGATGCGGTCGTAGATCTTGCGCTGGCGGTCGGCGATGATGGCGTTGCCGACACGGCTCATGAAATAGGCCTGAATGAAGTTGGCGAGGCCCTTGAGGATGAAGATCGTGGCGACCCCGCCCGCAATCAGGTTGACCCGGTCAATCCGCTTGAAAACTACGAATTCGTCGGTGATCTCTTTGAGAATCCAGGCGCTGGCGCCGGTCGTGGCGGCCACCACAAGCATCGACAAGATCGCGGCGCCGTAGCCAAACCTGTGCTGATAAAAGGATTCCCGGATCAACCTCGCGACGAGGCGCTGGTTTTCCGTCGAGCGGAAGAAACGAAACAAACGGCGGATCCTTGAAACCGGGACAACGAAGGCGGCTTATAGAGGGAGTTGCGGCCGGATGAAACCATCCGCGGCCGCCGCGGACAAATCGCTGTTGCAAGCGGCATCGACGGGATGCGATTTTCAGCCTCGGCTATATCAGATGATTCTTTTGACGGGATGACGACGGATGGATTTCGACCTTATCGTTCGCGGCGGCACACTGCCTGATGGCAGGGTTGCCGACATCGGCATCAACGGTGAGACGATCGCGGCGATCGAGCCCGTTCTCCAGGGTTCCGCGCGGACCAAGGTCGACGCCCGTGGCAATCTGGTCTCGCCGCCCTTCGTCGATCCGCATTTCCACATGGATGCGACGCTCTCCTACGGCATTCCGCGCATCAACGCGTCGGGTACGCTGCTCGAAGGCATTTCGCTGTGGGGCGAGTTGAAGCCGCTTTTGACGCATGAGGCGGTGCGTGATCGCGCGCTGGCCTATTGCGACTGGGCGGTGTCGATGGGCCTGCTCGCCATCCGCACCCATGTCGATGTCTGCGATGACCGCCTGCTGGCGGTCGAGGCGCTGCTCGAGGTCAAGAAGACGGTCGCTCCCTACATCGATCTGCAATTGGTCGCCTTCCCGCAGGACGGGTTTTATCGCTCTCCATCGGCGCGTGAAAACACCATCCGCGCGCTCGACATGGGCGTCGACATCGTCGGCGGCATCCCGCATTTCGAGCGCACCATGGCCGACGGCACGCGCTCGGTAACGGAGCTGTGCGAGATCGCGGCCAGCCGCGGCCTGATGGTCGACCTGCATTGCGACGAGACCGATGATCCGCTGTCGCGCCATATCGAGCAGTTGGCCTATGAAACGCAGCGTCTTGGTCTGCAGGGCAAGGTCGCCGGTTCGCACCTCACCTCGATGCATTCGATGGACAATTACTACGTCTCGAAGCTGCTGCCGCTGATCGCCGAGGCCGGCGTCTCGGTCATTCCCAATCCGCTGATCAACATCATGCTGCAGGGCCGCCACGACACCTTCCCGAAGCGCCGCGGCCTTACCCGGGTCAAGGAGATGCTGGCGCTCGGCATTCGCATCGGTTGGGGCCAGGATTGCGTGCTCGATCCCTGGTATTCGCTGGGCACCGCCGACATGCTCGATGTCGCCTTCATGGGTCTGCACGTCGCTCAGATGTCGAGCCCGGCAGAGATGGCGCGCTGCTTCGACATGGTCACCAACGTCAATGCCGCGATCATGGGCCTCGATCATCTCGGCCTGGCGGTCGGCAAGCGCGCCAGCCTGGTCGTCCTCGATGCCGGCAATCCGGTCGAAGCCCTGCGGCTGCGCGCCGAGCGCCTGTGCGTCATCGCCAGGGGCAAGGTGGTGGCGGAGCGGACGAAGCAGGAAACCAGGCTGTCCATCGGCGGAAGGCCGGGAATGGTGAACCGGCGGCACATATCCGGCTCCAATCAAAGAGATAGAGCATGATGTCGTCCGAAAACCGCTTCACACTTTTCGGCATCATGCTCTAGATACAGCCGATTCCCGGCGCTGGTCTTACCCATCGCCCGAATTCTCCTCGTCAAAGCCGCTGCTTCCGTCTACGACGCGGGCTTACAAGGGGGAGGAATCGGGATCGGCATGACGCAGCCCGTGGCGCAGAATTCGACGATCAGGAATGTGCTTTTGGCCGGCATTCTGCTGATGCTGGCCGGCGATTTCCTGTTTGCGCTGAACGACGCCATGGGCAAATGGCTGGTCGCCAGCTTCTCCGTCGGCCAGGTGGTGCTGATCCGCTCCATCGGCGCCTTCTTCGTGCTCGGCCCGATGATCGCCAACCAGGGCCCGGCCAAGCTGTTTCGCATGGAACGCCTGGAGCTGCAGCTGCTGCGGGTGGTGATGACCACGCTCGACACCGCGCTCTTCTATGCCGCCGTGGTCTATCTGCCGCTGGCCGATGTGATGAGTTTCTACATGGCGGGGCCGATCTACGTCGCGGCACTCTCGCACCTCTTGCTTGGCGAAAAGGTCGGCTGGCGCCGCTGGATGGCGATCCTGCTCGGCTTCTGCGGTGTGCTGATCATGCTGAAACCCTCGTCGGCGGCGTTCTCGCTGTCATCAGGCTTTGCGCTGGTGGGCAGTATCGCCTTCGCCTTCGCCATCATCCTCAACCGCCGGCTGCGTGGCACCAGCGACACCAATCTGGTGACATGGCAGACCATCGGCACACTGCTGGTCGGCGGCGTGCTGAGCATCGGCGCCTGGCAGACGCCGTCGGCGCTCGATCTCGGCGCCATGCTGCTGCTCGGCATCGTCTCCTGCGGCGCCCATCTGATGATCACCAGGGCGCTCAAGCTGGCGCCGGCCTCGACGCTGGCGCCGCTGCATTACACGCTGCTGCTGTGGGCGGTGGTGTTCGGACTGGTGTTCTTCGGCGACGTTCCCGGCCCGCGCATCCTGATCGGCTCGGGCATCGTCGTTCTCGCCGGTCTGTTCATCTTCCATCGCCAGAAAGTGGTCGAGACCACGGTGCCGCCCGAAAACGTTCCGAAGGGCGTGAATTAGTCCAGGCTCACCCCCGGCGGATCGCCGCCAGATGCCGTGAAAACTCGGACGTCTCCATCAGCGTCTTGCAGCGCGCGAACCGCCCGTCGGCATAGGCGCGAAAATCATCGACCGGGTTGTTGTTGGCGAGCTGGATCAGCCCCCACAGCGTCCACAACAGGTCGCACATCGCCTTGTAGATGACGATGCGGCCGCGCTCCGCCGGCCTCGCCTCGCCGCCGAAATAGGCGCGCATCATCTCTTCGTCTTGCGCCAGATCGAATTTACCTTCCACGGAGAGGTCGCCAAGGTCCCAGAGCGGGTCGTTCATGCCCGAATATTCCCAGTCGACGATCCACATCCGCTCGCCGGTGTCGAGGAAGTTTTCGCACAGCGGATCGCAATGACAGGCGACGAGAGGCAGCGGATGGGCGGCCAGCGCCGACCGCACGCTCTCGGCGTCGCGCACCACGTCATGATAGCCGGCGGGCAAGGCGATCTCCTTGGTGGACAGCACCTTGAGATAGTCGTCGATCATCGCAAACAGCTCGAAGCGGAAGGGAAACACCGCGCCTGAATTGTGCAGCTTGCGAAAGGCCTCGCCGGCGCGGGCTGGACTGCCCGGCCGAACCTTGAATTTCTCCTCCGACATGGTTTCGGCGCCGGCGATGTAGCGTGTCACCATCAACCCGGTGCCGGCATCGACATGCAGCACCTCGGGACTGACCCCTGCTTTTGCCGCTTCGCGTGCGGCCACCGCTTCGTTGGCCCGGTTGATGTATTCCTCGGTGCCCTTGCCAGGAATGCGCAGGCAGAAGTCGCCGGCCTTGAAGACGAGATTGGTGAGGCCGCCCAGCCGTTCCAGCGGCCCGCTGTAGCCGGCCAGCATGGGAATGGCGTCCAGTGCCGCACGCGCCTCGTCTGTAATCATGCCTGCGCCCCCACACACTGTTATTTGTCGCGGCAACGGTTCCACAATTTTCGCGCTTTGGCTATCATCACTGCGAGATCAAAAATTGGCGGACTGGATCAAAGTGGCGGACAGCAAACATCAGGGCGCGCTTGGCGCGGCCTACGCGGCAAAGCGGCCCGAAGAGGTCGCCGCACTTTATGATCGTTGGTCGCAGACCTACGACGCCGACATGTCGGCCGCCGGCTATCGCCATCCGACGATCTGCCTTGCGCTGCTGACCCGCCATCTGCCGCGCGGTTCAGCACCGCTGCTCGATGCCGGGGCCGGCACCGGTCTCATCGGCGAATGGCTTGATATTGCCGGTTACCCGCAAGTCGAGGCACTCGATATTTCACAAGGCATGCTGGATCAGGCGGCCCGCAAGGGTGTCTATTCCGCGCTCCATTGCCTGGCGCTGGGCGGTCATCTGCCCTTTGCCGATGATGCCTATGCCGGAGTGATCTCGGCCGGCGTCTTCACATCAGGTCATGTCGGCGTCGAGGGGCTGGACGAACTGATCCGCATATGCCGGCCGGGCGGCATCATCGTGCTGACGGTCAAGAACTCGCTGTGGGATCAGGGCTTCGCCACGCGCGTCGCTGAGCTCGAGGCGCAGGGCCTCGTCACCCGCGTCGAGGAAACGCGCCCTTATGTCTCGATGCCCGGCGAAGCCGACACCGTGCCCAGCCGCGGCCTCGCACTGCGCGTGACCTGACCTACGCTTTGACCCTCGCGCCTGCCGGGTCGTACATCGGCTCGAGGTGGATCTTGGCCGGCGTCCTCTCCATCGCAACCACCAGTTCGTAGTCGCCCGAGGCGAGAAAATCGTCGCTGACCCCGTCGGCGTTGCGCACGTAGCCGTAGCCGATGGTCTTGCCCAGCGTATAGCCATAACCGCCGCTGGTGAGATAACCGACAGGCTCGCCATTGCGCAGGATGGTTTCGCGGCCGAGCAGCACGATCTCGGGGTCGTCGACCGTGAAGCCGGCAAAGCGTTTCTTCATTGCCGTGCCGCTGGTCTTCTCCAGCGCGCGCCGTCCGATGAAATCCGTGTTCTTGCGCAGCTTGACCGCCCAGCCGAGCCCGGCTTCCTGCGGCGTGTCGTTGGGCGTGATGTCGGAGCCCCAGGCACGATAGCCCTTTTCCAGCCGCAGCGATTCCAGTGCCCGATAGCCGATCGGGCGGATGTCGTGCTTTTTGCCTGCCGCCATCAGCGCGTCGAAGACTTCGCCGGTGGCCGCGATCGGCACGTGCAGTTCCCAGCCCAGTTCGCCGACATAGGTGACGCGCAGCGCCCGAATTGTGTGGCCGGCGATGGCAATCTCACGCACATGGCCGAACGGGAAGCTCACGTTTGAGACGTCGGCTTCGGTCACGGCCGAAAGCACGTCGCGCGCCCGAGGACCCATCAGCGACAGCGTGCCGAAATCCTCGGTGACATCGACAAGCCTGGCATCGAGCCCTTCGCCGATATGATCGCCGATCCACCAGGAATCATGCGTGCGGAAGCCTGTGCCGGTGACGATGTAGAACTTCTCTTCGGCCAGCCGCGCCACCGTCAGATCGGCCTCGATGCCGCCGCGTGTGTTGAGAAGCTGCGTGTAGGTCAGCCGGCCGACCGGCTTGCTGACGTCGTTGGCGCAGACCCAGTCCAGCGCCTTCAGCGCATCGGGCCCGCTCAGCTCGTATTTGGCGAAGGAGGATTGATCGAATATGCCGACTTTTTCGCGCACATGCCGGTGTTCGTCGCCGACCGCCACAAACCAGTTCTGCCGGCCCATCGAATAGATGTCCTGCGGCTCGACGCCTTCGGGCGCGAACCAGTTAGGCCGTTCCCAGCCGAGCTTCGAGCCGAACACGGCATTTTGCTGTTTCAGCCTGTCGTAGAGCGGCGAGACGATGCGCGGCCTCCCGCTGGCATACTCCTCATGCGGAAAGCCGATCGTATAGTGTTTGCCATAGGCCTCCAGCGTGCGGTCGCAGACCCACTGACGGTCACGGTGCAAATTGGAAAAGCGCCTGATGTCGACCACCCACAGGTCGAGCGGTGCTTCGCCATCGACCACCCACTGCGCCAGCACCCAGCCGGCGCCGCCGCCCGAGGCGATGCCGAAGGCGTTGAAGCCGGCGCCGACAAACATGTTGGCGCATTCGGGCGCTGTGCCGAGAATGAAATTGCCGTCTGGCGTAAAACTCTCCGGCCCGTTGATCATCTGCTTGACGCCGACGGTTTCCAGTGCCGGCACGCGCGCGATCGCTTGGCTCATGTGCTGCTCGAAATGGTCGTAATCATCGTCGAACAGCCTGAATTCCCAATCATTGGGGACGTCGCCGCCGGGGAGACCAGTAGCCCAGGCCTGCGGGTTCGGCTCATAGCCGCCCATCACCAGCCCGCCGACCTCTTCCTTGAAATAGGTGCGCCGGTCTGGATCGCGGATGGTCGGCGCGTCGGTCGCCAGTCCGTCGATCTTCTCGGTGATGATGTACTGGTGCTTCACCGGCTGCAGCGGCACGTTGATGCCGGCCATGGCGCCGACCTGCCGCGCCCACTGGCCGGCGCAGTTGACCACCTTGTCACAAGCAATGTCGCCCTTGTTGGTCTTCACCGCCGTGATGCGGCCGTCCTTCATTTCGAAGCCGATGACGCGGACATCCTCGAACAGTTTGGCGCCATGCATGCGCGCGCCCTTGGCCAGCGACTGCGTGATGTCGGAGGGGCTCGCCTGGCCATCGGTCGGCAGCCAGGAGGCGCCGACAAGATCGCCGGTTTCCATGAGCGGCCACATTGCCTTGACTTCCGCCGGTGACAGCAATTGCATGTCCATGCCGAAGCTTTTCGCCGTCGTCGCCAGCCTTTTGTACTCGGTCCAGCGGTCGGCATTGGTGGCGAGCCTGAGGCAGCCGGTCATCTTCCAGCCGGTGGCAAGGCCGGTCTCGGCCTCGAGGCCCTTGTAGAGGTCGACGGAGTATTTCAGCACGCGGGTGATCGAAGCCGACGAGCGCAACTGGCCGACAAGGCCGGCGGCATGCCAGGTCGAGCCCGAGGTCAGCTTGCCTTGTTCGAGCAGAACGACATCGGCCTTGTGGTCGCGCGCCAGATGATAAGCCGTCGAACAGCCGATGATTCCACCGCCGATGACGACGATGGCGGCCTGGGTCGGCAATGTCATGATTTCTGCATCCCGTACTTCGTTCTGTAGTTTTCCAGCGCCGTGTCGAGCCGGGCGAGGTTTTCCTCGGTGTAGGCGACGTAGTCGATACCGGGCGCGTCGAGATAGAGCTCGGACACCATGCTCCACATCGCCTCGCGCAGCAGCGAGGCGCATTGCATGGCCGCGTGCGAACGGCGGATCGCTTCGTCCGGTTCTTTCATGAAATAGGCGGTCAGAAAGGCGAAGGATTCCTCGTCGCTCATGCCGGCGTTGGAGGCGGCGCCTGCGAGGTCGAACATCGCCGTGTTGAAGCCGGCATATTCGAAGTCGATCAGCCACAGCCTGTTGCCGTCGTCGAGAATGTTGGCCGGCAACAGATCATTGTGGCCAAAGACGATCGGCAGCAGTTTCTGCGCGCGCTCCAGTTCGTCGGCCAGCGTCAGCAGGCGCGGCAGGTCGCTGCGCTTGCGGCTGCCGCCTTCTTCAAGCGTGCGCGCATAGTCGCGAATGACATGGAACACCCAGAACATGAAGCCGGCGCCGGAGACGTGATTGGGCATCTCCCGGTGAAAGGCGCGCATCAGGGCTGCGACGCGGCCAAGATTGGCGCGTACGTCCTCGGCGAGATAGGTCTTGGCGCCGAGAAACTCTGTGACCATGATGCCCGGTTCGGCATGGCGGACGGCCGGCGCGAAACCGGCGGCATGCGCCGCCCGCGCCGTCATCACCTCGCGCTCGCGAAAGACATGGTGGAACGGATAGTCCTTGCCGAAGCGCACGACGTGTCGTCCCGCCGCGTCCGTGACCACATAATTCGCGTTGCTCAGACCGCCGGGCAGCGGTGCGATCTCGATGCCACCGGTCCAGCAGGGCAGGGCGCGGATGCGATCTTCGGCGGTCACGGAATCATCCCTGGTTTGCTGGGCTTCGACAAGGCGCCGTGAACAGCGCAACGACGGCGGGGAGAAACGTAAATAATCTCGTCGGTGCGGGACGCCAGGATCGGTATCCCGCACCGCACCGACGAGCCCCTTGGCCAGGTTTTTGAGCCCGGCATCCGCCCCCGCGGATCTGAAAATTCCTTGTACAGGCACGTTCCAAACGGCCTGATCGCTGAGTTGCGGCTCTGCCCCCAGTCGCAGATCTGAAGCCTGTTGATGTCTTTGATTTCACGCCAGGGTTTCCCGCTTGTCAATAAAAAGCTGTGACTTTTTTCGGGTATTTTGCCTGAAAGCATAAGGTAGTTCCTTTAAAAGCAATTGAATTACCTTAGAATCGGTCAAGAGCATCAGTTCGGGAAACCAGATGGCCCAGTCCAAACGACACGGCGAGATCCTGCGGCTCCTGCAGGAAGAGGGCACCGTCACCATCGCCAGTCTGGCCGACCGGCTGGGCGTGTCGCTCGAGACGGTGCGCCGCGACGTCAAGCCGCTGACCGGTGATGGCTCTGTCCTCAAGATGCATGGCGCCATCGGCCTGCCGTCAATGATCGGCGAAGCGCCGTTCGAGCGGCGCATGCGTGAGAACGCCGACGCCAAGCGCGTCATTGCCCGCATGGTCGCCGCCACCATCCGCGACGGGGAATCCATCATGCTCGACACCGGAACGACGACCTCGTTCCTTGCGCGTGAACTGCTCGGCCACCGGCGCCTGACGGTCGTCACCAATTCCTCGGACATCGCCCGCACGCTGGCCACCATCAACGGCAACAAGGTCTATATGGCCGGCGGCGAGCTGCGCAGCGATTCCGGCGCTGCTTTCGGCGCCTCGGCGATCGATTTTGTCAGTCGCTTCTCGGTCAGTCACGCCATCATTTCCACCGGGGGCGTCGACGCGGTGATGGGCGTCATGGATTTTGATCTGGATGAGGCCGAGTTCGCCCGCATGGTGCTGTCGCGCGGCCAGCGGTCCCTCGTCATCACCGATCACTCGAAATTCGGCCGTCTTGGTCTGGTCCAGGTCTGCGGCTTCGACAGCTTTTCCGAACTCGCCACCGACCGCTCGCCGCCGCACGACCTGGCCGCCGCCCTTGCGCAGGCCGGCGCCCGGCTCAGCATCGCCGGCGCGGAAGCCGGGTTCTAGCCGAAGACCAGCGATTGGTGGGCGCAGACGCCCGCAAAGGTGCCACCCGATACTGCAAAGGCGATGTTGTGCATCGAACGTGCCGCGTCGCCGGCGGCGTAGACGCCGGGCACGGTCGTCTGCTGCCTGTCGTCGACTGATATCACCGTGCCGAGGAGGCCTTCGGTGAAGCCGCAGCCGAGCTGTTCGGCCAGCGGGCTGGCCATGATATTGCGCGGAGCGGTGAACATCGCCCTGACGCCGGCCTTTCTGCCGTCGTCGAGGTGGACGATCAATCCGCCGGAGCCGTCTTCCTCTAGCTCGGCAACGCTGGTGGGCTCAAACCGCACCTTTCGGCTCTCCAGCGCGCGCATCTGCTCTGTGTCAGGTTCGAACAGGCCATTGCCGAACAGCGTGACATCGCCCCAATCGGTGATCAGCTGCGCCTGATGCATGGACATCGGACCGGTTGCGAGCACGCCGAGCGGCCCGCCGGAAACTTCGTAGCCGTGGCAATAGGGGCAGTGCAGCACGCTCTTTCCCCAGAGCTCGGCAAGCCCGGCAACCTCCGGCAGGATATCGCGCACCCCAGTGGCCAGTACCAGCCGTGCCGCGCCGAATGTCTCGCCACCCTCGGTGGTGATTTCGAAATCGCTGCTGCCAGCGGCAAGGGCCTTGTCGGCGCGCCCGTCGACAACCCTGGCTGCCGGATAGGCCAGTAGTTGGCGCCTTGCGTCATCCAGGATTGCGCCGGGCGCGCGCCCGTCATGTCCGAGGAAGCCGTGCGAATGCTCGGCAAAACGGTTGCGCGGCCGGCCGGCGTCGATCACCAGCACCCTGCGTCCTGCC
>NZ_RZQP01000162.1:0-14325 GCF_003998165.1 Mesorhizobium sp. M7A.F.Ca.US.007.01.2.1
GGATAGCCCAGCGCCTGCTGCTCCATCAGCAGTTCCAGCAAGTCCCAGCCGGCCAGCGTCATGTGCGGCAGCGACTGGCAGCGCAGCGGGTCCTCGGCCAGCACCAGCGCCCGGTCCTGCATCTCGGCGACATAGTGCTCGTCGACGTCGATCAGGTTTTCCAGCACGCTGCCTTTCGGCCCGACGACATGCGGCTCGATGTTGACCGCATACATGTAGGCGTCTTCGTGGAAAGGGAACGGGAAGCGCCTGATGTGCTCAGGGCTGTTCCTGAAGGTGAAGTCGTCGCGGAACGTTTCCTTGCGAAAGGTGATGCCCATGATTTCCTCCTAGCGCTCCAGGACCAGCGACCGGCCCTCGAAGCGCGACACGCACGGCATGATCTTCTTGCCCGAACGGTGCTCTTCCTCGCTCAGCCAGTGGTCGTTGTGGATGAACTTGCCGTCGCAAGAGATGACGTTGGTTTCGCACTGGCCGCAGACGCCGCCGCGGCAGAGATAGGGCGGATCGACGCCGGCCGCTTCGATCGCTTCCAGCAGGCTCTGCTGCTCATCGACGCGGATCGTCTTGCCGCTGACGGCAAGCGTCACGTCGAAAGGCAGGCCAGGCTGGGGGGCCGCGAAATGCTCGAAATGCACGGTTTCCGATGGCCAACCGAGGCTTGCCGCGCGATCACGCACCCAGTTGATCATGCCAGCCGGGCCGCAGACATAGAGATGCGTGCCGAGCGGCTGCGTCGACAGCAGCCGGTCGAGTTCGATGCGCTCGTCAAGGTCGTCATGATAGAGCCTGACCCGGCGGTCGTAGCGCTCGCGCAGCACATCGGCGTAGGTGCCGAGCGATGCGGTGCGGCAGGTGTAGTGCAGTTCGAAATTGCCGCCTTCCGCCGCAAGCTGAGCGGTCTGCGCCATGAACGGCGTGATGCCGATGCCGCCGGCCAGCATCAGATGCTTTTTGGCGCGCAGGTCGAGCGAGAACAGATTGACGGGATAGCTGACCACCATCTCCATGCCGGGCTTGACGTTCCGGTGCATGAACAGCGAGCCGCCGCGGCCGACATCGTCGCGGCGCACCGAGATCGTGTATTCGCGCGTGTCGAGCGGCGAGCCCATCAGCGAATAGGGGTTGAGCCTGGTGCGTTCGCCGTCGCGCATCTCGACCACGACATGGGCGCCGCCGGAAAAGGTCGGCAGCAACTCGCCGTCGCGCCGGCGGAAATGGAAGCGGGTGACGAGGTCGTTGACCGGGACGACGTCGCTGACCACGACATCGAGTTTTGTGGTTCCGGTGCTCATCGGAAAACCTCCTCCATCGGAGGAATCTCGCTGCGATCCTCGGCGTTGATGCAGACGCCCTGGAACGCCGCGATGCGCCTGGAATAATGATCGCGCACCAGAAGCAGCAGGCCGCAATGCGCGCAGGTCGCCGGCTGCGTCGTCACATTCTCGGTGATGCCCTTGCAGTGGACGCATTGCATGCGCCGCGCCAGCGAACCGCGGTGCTCGGTCTGGATCGAAGTGTGGTCGATGCCGGCTTCAAGCGCCACCTGCATCGCCTGGCCGATCAGGCCCTCAGTGCCGGCGAGATAGAGGCGCAGGCCCATATGCGCATTTGCCAGTGTCTGCCTAAGCCGTGGCAGCAGGCTGGCGAAGGATGGCGACAGATGAAACTGCGCCGGTCTCAGCGCTTGGAGGGCTGCGGTGTGTTTGCCGTCAGGCCCGGGAATGAAGACGATTTCGGCGTCGTCGAAAAACCCGGGCGGCGCACTCCCGGCCATCTCCGCTATCGCCAGTGCCCCTTCCGCATCCGTGATAAAAAGATGATGCTTGCCGGGCTGCGGAGACAAGGTTCCGTAAACAGGCCGGCTGATGATGCTTTTGGCTGCCATTTAAGTCTTCGTGCCTTCGAGCGCTTCACCGTTTCATAGAAACGGCGGACCGCTCTATCTCTTTGCTTTGACGCAATTCCGGACGGAAAACCGTTTCACACTTTTCCTGGAATTGCTCGAACCCCTCGCCGTCGACTATGCCTCAACCTTTCGCCGTGCGCTTGGTCTTCTTGGGATCGTCGAATGGCAATGGCTGGGCGGTGGCCTTGATGGCGCCGCTCCTGTTGCGGATTTCGAGCTCGGTGTCCTTGACCGCGCAGTCGACGTCGAGGCGGGCGATGCCCATCGATTTCTCGACCAGGGGCGAATACATGGCGCAGGTTACCACGCCCACCTTCTTGCCGTCGCGATAGACCGGCGCACCCTCATCGGCCGGCTCCTTGCCGTCGAGCAGAACGCCGTAGATCTTGAAGCGCTCCTTACCCTTGAGGCGATAATGCTCCTCGGCGCCTCGAAAGCCGGTCTTTCCGGGGCTGACGGTGAAGTCGAGGCCGAGCTCCCACAGCGTGTCGCCGGGTCCTTCGTTCTCGAACGGATATTTCTGCGAATTGTCGTAGGGGTAGAACAGCAAGTAGCTTTCCACCCGCAGCATATCGAGGGTGGTGAAGCGGCACGGAATGATGCCGGCGCTCTTGCCCTCGTCGAGGATCCTGTCCCAGATCGTGCCGGCATCCTGGCCGCGGCAGAAGATCTCGTAGCCGCGCTCGCCGGTGTAGCCGGTGCGCGAGATCATGACGGGCAAACCGAACAGTTGCGTCTGCATATGATGGAAATAGTTGAGGTCGCGAATGCCCGGCACGTGCTTGGCCAGATAGTCGACGGCGGTTGGCCCCTGCAGCGAAAGATCGTGCAGATTGTCGTCGAAGCGCAGCGACACGTCGCGGCCCATAGCCGCCCGCTGCAACTCCTCATGACCGGTGCCCGAACCATGCACGACCATCCAGGCATTGGGGCCGGTGCGGTAGAGGATGCAATCGTCGGTGAATTTTCCCGCCTCGTTCAGCATGCAGGCATAGGCCGACTTGCCGGGGTAGATCTTTTCGACGTCGCGCGTCGTCGCCAGGTCGATCAGGTGTGAAGCATGCGGCCCGGTGATGTGCACCTTCTTGAGGCCGGAGACATCCATCAGGCCAGCCTTGGTGCGGATGGCGATGTACTCCTCGTCGGCATCCTTGTCGTAGGTCCAGGCGGTTCCCATGCCGCTCCAGTCTTCGAGCTTCGAACCGAGCGCTCGGTGGCGATCCGCCAGGGTCGAAAATCTCCAGGATGCCGTCATCCGCTCGTCCTCCGTTTCGATAAAGCTCTGCTGTTCCCTGCCCCCTGCGCAGTGGCGGGAGCTTTGACCGAATATTGATCGCAAACGCCAGGACGCCGCAATACCCATAAGCAATTAATTTCATTGTCAGGCAAAATCCACCGCGCAAAGCAAACAGTTAACCTCACGTAAATCGCGCTTGACAATTGCGGGATTCGGACTGAATTTATGAAAAAAATTTCACTCTCTTGAAAGAGGGCAGCGGCCGGCCAATTCGGGGCCTGGCGTTGGAAAAAGGGGAAAACCGATGTCAGACATGCAACAGCGCATCGAAGCGCTGTACCGCTCCGACGTGCGCGGATCTGCGCTCCTGATCGTCTGCCTGTGGGCGACGATCCTCTTCGTCCTGCTCATGACATGGCCCTACATCCCGCACAGCGGCATCAAGGCCGTGGTCGCGATCGCCGCCGCCGCCGTGCTGATCTTCAACACGGCCGCCATCCTGGCGATGGTCAAGCACTACAAGGAAGACAAGGAATTCATCTACGGGCTCGACATCAAGAACGCCGACGCATTCCGCAACCGCAAGTCCTGAGGGGTAGAAGAAATGTCCCGCTACACGCCGCCGGAGCAGAGCAAGGCCGGGCAGGTTTTCGACATCGCCGTCGTCGTCGTCGCCATTTTCGTGGCGCTGTGGCTGCCGCTGAAACTGGGCCTCGCCGGTGCGGCGAAATCCATCGACGCCCTCGACGCCAAGACGTGGGAAGCGCTCGGCCAGAACCCGACCATGGCCTCGATCTGGGAAAAGCTCGGCTACACGCCCGAGACCGCGCACGACATCATCCAGAACCGCTTCCATTATGTCATCGACTGGCCGACGCTGATCATAATGGCTGCGGTGCTGATAGGCTATTTCGTCTTCCTGTTTCGCGCATCCGACCGCGAATATCGCGACGTCATCAACGAAAAATTCGACGACAAGTAAGAGTTCTGAGGACGATTTAATTCGGGGACACGATCATGTGGGTGGCACTCTCTTACGCATGCTGGGGCATCTCGATCGTGCTCGCTTTGTGGATGCTTTACGACTGGTTCAAGGTCGACACGACCTTCTCCGAAGAGGTGCTGACCTCGTCGCGCGAAGGCGAACTGGAAGCCACTTCCGAAAAACACCGGATCTGAGTGAGGATTGAACAATGACGATCGCACTTGAACCGGCTGCCCCGGCTGTCCAAGGGGACAGAGTTTCACTCCTGCGCGTGCTCGGACCGGCCCATGTCTGGGCGCTCGGCGTCGGCATCGTCCTGGTCGGCGAATTCACCGGCTGGAATTTCTCGGCGGACAAGGGTGGCGCGCTGGCCGCGCTGATCGTCTGCTGGGTCGTCGGATTGCTCTACACCTCGGTCGCGATGATCGATTCCGAGGTGACATCGACCGTGGCCGCCGCCGGCGGCCAGTATGCGCAGGCAAAGCACATCGTCGGACCGCTGATGGCGTTCAACGTCGCGCTGTTCCTGGTCTTTGCCTACACGATGCTCGAAGTGTCCGACGCCATCCTGCTCGGCGACACCATCGTCGCCAAGGCCGGCGTCGAAGGGCTCACCCACAATTCCTTCATCGCCGCGACCATCGTCGTGCTGGCGTGGCTGAACTATCGCGGCGTGCTGATGACGCTCAACGTCAACTTCGTCATCACCGCGATCGCCTATATCTCGATCGTCATCCTGTTCTTCTCGGTCAGCCCGTGGACGCAAGGCGCGGTGCTGAAGCTGAACGAACTGGTCACCCCTGGCAATGCGCTTCCCTATGGCTGGATCGGCGTCATCGCCGCCTTCCAGTTCGGCATCTGGTACTATCTCGGCATCGAAGGCACCACACAGGCCGCCGAGGAAGTGCGCTCCCCGGCCCGCTCGCTGCCTTACGGCACCATGGCCGGCATGATCACGCTTTTGATCGCGGCGGCCATGACCTGGTATGTCTGCGCCTCGCTGATGCCCTGGGAATATCTCGGCATCACCTACTATCCACTGTGGGACGCCGGCAAGCTGACCGGCAGCGCGCTGCTCGAGAACCTGTTGTTCGTCGCCACGCTGCTCGCCGCACTGGCGTCGGCCAATGGCTGCATCAACGATGCGGCGCGCGCCTGGTTCTCGCTCGGCCGTGACCGCTATCTGCCGACATGGTTCTCGGCCGTGCATCCGAAATATCGCACGCCCTATCGCTCGATCCTGTTCCTGCTGCCGATCGCGCTGGCCTTCGCCTTCATCGCCGACCTCAACCAGGCGATCACCTTCTCGATCCTGTCGGGGGTGCTGCAATACACGTTCATGAGCATCAACATCATCATGTTCCGCAAGAAGTGGCCGCTGGGCTCGATCCGCCGAGGCTACACCCACCCCTTCCATCCGATCCCGGCCATGGTGCTGTTCTGCCTGTGCGTGGTGACCTTCTTCGCCATCTTCCTCGGCTTCGGCTCGCAGCTGATCGCCATGGTCGCCTTCTACTTCCTGATCTCGCTGTGGTTCCACTTCTACCGTTACAAATTCGTGCGGCGCGGCGACCAGTTCACCATGCCGTGGCCAAAGCCGCAGGGTTATTGATGGGAGTAGGCCCGTCCGGATCCCGGGCGGGCCTGGCATGAGAAAATGTCCGATCTGACATCAGCACTGCTGGCCGGGGCCATTGTCCTGGTTGTCGTTCTCCACCTTGCCTGGCAAGCGCGTGCCAGCCGCAGCAGGGCATCGATGGCGCTCGCCGTCGAGCAGGACCGCATCCGCACAATCATCGCCGATGCTGCCAATGTTTCGGATGGCACCGCCGGCGTCATCACCTGGGAAGGATCCTGGAACAGCAAACGTGTCCAGGTGCGCACCATCGTCGATACGCTGGCGACGCGCAAACTGCCGGCGCGCTGGCTCAGTGTTTCGATCACCGAAGAGGTCGCGGTACCAGCCACCTTCGACATGATGATGCGGCCGGGCTCGCCGACGACCTTCTCCAATTTCGATCATCTCGAGCATACGCTGCCCAAGGCTCCGGGATTTCCCGCCGAGTCGGTGCTGCGCACCGACCGCAGGGCGGCGCGCTTTCCGCAAGGCCTGATCGCCAGCCATATCGAGATCTTTTCCGAAGGGCGCGCCAAGGAACTGCTGATCACGCCCAAGGGTATACGCATCGTCTGGCTTCTGGCCGAAGCCGAGCGGGCGCGCTATGGCGTTTTCCGGCAGGCCGAATTCGGCGACGCCGCACTCGATCCCGCGCTGATCGAAAGGCTGCTGATGTCGGTGTCGGCGCTTCGCGACGCGATCAACAAAAGCGAACGGCAGGCCGCATGACCAGTTCCGCCACTGCACCCACCAATCCCTATCTGGTTCTCGGCGCCGCAATCGTGCTGCCGGGAAGCGGGCACGTCATTCTGGGCGTGCCGGTGCGCGGCCTTCAATTCCTTTTCTTCATGGTGATCCTGGCATGGGTGACGGCCAAGATCGCGCCGCCCGATGCCAGCTTCGTCGGCCGTCACGCCGGCGGCTTCCTGATCTATGCTTTGTCGATCCTGGACGCCTACAAGCTCGCCCGCATCCGCACCGCCAAATGGGTTCACAACGCCCGGCAAGGCAACGATAGTGGGCAGAGCGGCATTGAGACGCATAGGTAATTAGAGGAATATTTTTTTCATACGATTGAATTTGCAGACCTCATTCGATACATCATTTCAGAGTTGCAAACGATCTCTTAGCTACAAAACGTCGGGAGGCTGACATGTGTGGAATTGTCGGACTGTTTTTGAAGGACAAGTCGCTGGAACCCCAGCTTGGCGCGATGCTGTCGCAGATGCTGATCTCGCTCAGCGATCGCGGTCCCGATAGCGCCGGCATCGCCATCTATGGCGCGCCGTCCAAGAATGAGGCCAAGATCACCATCCAGTCGGCCAAGCCCGACCGCGATTTCCGCGGCCTCGAGGCGGAGCTCGCCAAGGCCATCGGCACGCCGGTGACGATCGCGGTGAAATCCACCCATGCAGTCGTCAGGACCACGCCTGCCAAGATCGATGAAGCGCGCGAAACCATCCAGGCGCTGCGCCCCGACATCCGCATCATGGGCGCCGGCGACGTGGTCGAGATCTACAAGGAAGTCGGCCTGCCCGAGGCTGTCGTCGATCGCTTCGATGTCCGCAAGATGACCGGCACACATGGCATCGGCCATACCCGCATGGCGACGGAATCGGCGGTGACGACGATGGGCGCGCATCCGTTCTCGACCGGCGCCGACCAGTGCCTGGTGCACAATGGCTCGCTGTCGAACCACAACAATGTCCGCCGCGAACTGATCCGCGAAGGCATGTCCTTCGAAACCGAGAACGACACCGAAGTCGCTGCCGCCTATCTCTCGTCACAGATGGCGCATGGCAAGAATCTCGGCGAGGCGCTGGAAGGCACGCTCTCCGACCTCGACGGCTTCTTCACCTTCGTCGTCGGCACCAAGAACGGCTTTGGCGTGGTGCGCGATCCGATTGCCTGCAAGCCAGCCGTGATGGCCGAAACCGACCAATATGTCGCCTTCGGCTCGGAATATCGCGCGCTGACCAAACTGCCCGGCATAGACAATGCGAGGGTCTGGGAACCCGAGCCCGCAACCGTCTATTTCTGGGAGCATTGAGTTCATGCCGGCAACCACGCTTTCAAAAACCGCGGCACACGACCCTCGGGTCTTCGATCTCGACCAGTTGTCGCTGCGCGAACTCAACCAGGCGCTGCACAATCTGGCTCCCGGCTCGAACGAAACGGCATGGGAAGTGCTGAACCCGAAAGGCAGCCATTCGGTGGCCGTTGGCGTCGACCAGCCTGTTGCCATCGATGTGCGCGGCAGCGTCGGCTATTACTGCGGCGGCATGAATTCCGGCAGCACCATTACCGTGCATGGCTCGGCAGGGCCTGGAGTCGGCGAGAACATGATGTCGGGCTCGATCACCATCAAAGGCGACGCCAGCCAGTATGCCGGCGCCACCGGCAAGGGCGGCCTGCTGGTCATCGAAGGCAACGCCTCGTCGCGCTGCGGCATTTCGATGAAGGGCATCGATATCGTCGTGCATGGAAATATCGGCCATATGTCGGCCTTCATGGCGCAGTCAGGCAATCTGGTGGTGTTGGGCGATGCCGGCGATGCGCTCGGCGATTCCATCTACGAGGCGCGGCTCTTCGTGCGCGGCAAGGTCGACAGCCTCGGCGCCGACTGCATCGCCAAGGAAATGCGGACCGAGCATCTGGAATTGCTGCAGGGCCTGCTCGACCGCGCCGGCGTCACCGGCGTCAAGCCGTCGGAGTTCAAGCGCTACGGCTCGGCGCGTACCCTCTATAATTTCAATATCGACAACGCCGACGCGTATTGAGGCAGCATGACCTACAGGAATCCGCCGACGACGCCGCGCAAATCCGCGACCTTCGACGACTACACGCTTTCCGAGATCCGCCGTGCCGCGGCGACCGGCATCTATGACATCCGTGGCGCCGGCGCCAAGCGCAAGCTGCCGCATTTCGACGACCTACTGTTCCTCGGCGCCTCGATCTCGCGTTACCCGCTCGAAGGCTATCGCGAGCGCTGCGACACATCGGTCGTGCTCGGCTCTCGCCATGCCAAGAAGCCGATCGAGTTGAAGATTCCGATCACCATTGCCGGCATGAGCTTCGGCTCGCTGTCGGGTCCGGCCAAGGAAGCGCTCGGACGCGGCGCTACCCTGTCGGGCACCTCGACCACGACGGGCGACGGCGGCATGACCGAGGAGGAGCGCGGCCATTCCAAGCAACTGGTCTATCAATATCTGCCGTCGCGCTACGGCATGAACCTGCGCGATCTGCGCCGCGCCGATGCGATCGAGGTCGTCGTCGGCCAGGGCGCCAAGCCGGGTGGCGGCGGCATGCTGCTTGGCCAGAAGATTTCGGATCGTGTCGCCGAAATGCGCACGCTGCCGAAAGGCATCGACCAGCGCTCGGCCTCACGCCATCCCGACTGGACCGGACCCGACGATCTCGAGATCAAGATCCTCGAATTGCGCGAAATCACCGACTGGGAAAAACCGATCTACGTCAAGGTCGGCGGCGCGCGCCCCTATTATGACACGGCGCTTGCCGTGAAGGCCGGCGCCGATGTCGTTGTCGTCGACGGCATGCAGGGCGGCACCGCCGCCACCCAGGAAGTGTTCATCGAAAATGTCGGCCAGCCGACGCTTGCCTGCATCAGGCCGGCCGTGCAGGCGCTGCAGGACCTCGGCATGCACCGCAAGGTGCAGTTGATCGTCTCCGGCGGCATTCGCAACGGCGCCGATGTCGCCAAGGCGCTGGCGCTCGGCGTCGACGCGGTCTCGATCGGCACGGCGGCCCTTGTCGCGCTCGGCGACAACGATCCGCGCTGGGAGGCGGAGTACAACGAGCTTGGCACCACGGCCGGCGCCTATGACGATTGGCACGAGGGGCGCGACCCCGCCGGCATCACCACGCAGGATCCGGAACTGATGAAGCGGGTCGATCCGGTGGCTGCCGGGCGCCGGCTGGCGAACTACCTCAAGGTGATGACCCTTGAGGCTCAAACGATCGCCCGCGCGTGCGGCAAGAACAGCCTGCACAATCTCGAACCCGAGGACCTGGTCGCGCTGACGATCGAGGCAGCCGCCATGGCCGGCGTGCCGCTGGCCGGCACCAACTGGATACCGGGGAAGAACGGCTTCTGATCAACGAAGGGCCGATTCCCGCATACTCGGGAACAACAATCGATAAAATGGGGAACTACCGTGGCAACTGATCTTGCTGAATTCGCAAGGGCGAAAAACGTCAAATATTTCATGATTTCCTACACTGACCTGTTCAGTGGCCAGCGTGCCAAGCTGGTGCCGGCGCAGGCGATATCAGACATGCAGAAGGACGGCGCCGGCTTTGCCGGTTTCGCCACATGGCTGGACCTGACGCCGGCGCATCCCGACATGCTTGCGGTGCCGGATCCGGATTCGGTGATCCAGCTGCCGTGGAAGCCTGAGGTCGCCTGGGTGGCGGCCAACTGCATCATGGACGACAAGGAGGTCGACCAGGCGCCGCGCAACACACTGAAGCGGCTGATCGCGGAAGCCGCCAGCGACGGCATGCATGTCAAGACCGGCGTCGAGGCCGAGTTCTTCCTGATCTCGCCTGACGGCAAGACGATCTCCGACGAATACGACACGGCCTCAAAACCCTGCTACGACCAGCAAGCGGTGATGCGCCGCTACGACGTCATCGCCGAGATCTGCGACCACATGCTGGCGCTCGGCTGGGGCGCCTATCAGAACGACCATGAGGACGCCAACGGCCAGTTCGAGATGAACTGGGCCTTCGACGACGCGCTGGCCACCGCCGACAAGCACTCGTTCTTCAAATTCATGGTCAAGTCGATCGCGGAAAAGCATGGCCTGCGCGCGACCTTCATGCCGAAGCCCTTCCAGGGCCTGACCGGCAATGGCTGCCATGCGCATATCTCGGTCTGGGACAAGGCCGGCAAGACCAACGTCTTCGCCGACAATTCGATGGAGCTCGGCCTGTCGGCCAAGGGCAGGAATTTCCTCGGCGGCATCATGAAACATGCCTCCGCACTGGCCGCGATCACCAACCCGACGGTGAATTCCTACAAGCGCATCAACGCGCCGCGCACCATTTCGGGCGCGACCTGGGCACCGAACACGGTGACCTGGACCGGCAACAACCGCACCCACATGGTGCGGGTGCCCGGCCCCGGCCGCTTCGAGCTGCGGCTGCCGGATGGCGCCGCCAATCCCTATCTCCTGCAAGCGGTCATCATCGCCGCCGGCCTCGACGGCATTCGCTCGAAGGCCGATCCTGGCAAGCGCTACGACATCGACATGTACCAGCATGGCCATACGGTAAAGGGCGCGCCAAAACTGCCGCTCAACCTGCTCGACGCCTTGCGCGAGTTCGACAAGGACAAATCGCTCAAGGCGGCGCTGGGTGAGGAATTCTCGTCGGCCTACCTAAAGCTGAAGCACCAGGAATGGAATTCCTATGCTTCGCACTTCACGCAATGGGAGCGCGACCACACGCTGGATATTTGACCACCAGCGCGACGCGAGCGACCTCGGAATGAACTGATGAAATATTCGATCTTCTCGCTCGCTCGTGCCGCCCTGTCCGGCCACAAGAACTGGCAGCGCACCTGGCGCGACGCCACGCCGAAGGATCGCTACGACGTGGTGATCATCGGCGGCGGCGGGCACGGGCTGGCCACCGCCTGGTTCCTCGCCAGCGAGTACGGCATCAAGAATGTCGCCGTGCTCGAAAAAGGCTGGATCGGCTCCGGCAATGCCGGCCGCAACACCACCATCATCCGCTCCAATTACGGTCTGCCCGGCAACACCGGCTTCTACGAATTGTCGATGAAGCTGTGGGAGCGGATGGAGCAGGACCTCAACTACAATGCGATGGTCAGCCAGCGCGGCGTCATCAACCTCTACCATTCCGATGCGCAGCGCGACGCCTATGCGCGGCGCGGCAACACTATGCGCATCAACGGCATCGACGCCGAACTGCTCGACCTCGCTGCCGTCAGGAAGATGATCCCGTTCCTGAACTTCGACAATGCGCGCTTTCCCGTGCAAGGCGGGCTGTTGCAGCGGCGCGGCGGCACGGCGCGGCACGATGCGGTGGTCTGGGGCTATGCGCATGCGGCGAGCGAACTCGGCGTCGACATCATCCAGAATTGCGAAGTCACCGGTTTTGTCAGGGACGCCAATGGCAAGGTGACCGGCGTCGAGACGTCGCGCGGCAAGATCGGCGCCGGAAAGGTTGGCATGGCGGTCGCCGGCTCCTCGTCGCGCGTCGCAGCAATGGCCGGTCTGCGCCTGCCGATCGAGAGCCACGTGCTGCAGGCCTTCGTCTCCGAGGCGATCAAGCCGCTCATCCCGGGCGTCATGACCTTCGGCGCCGGCCATTTCTACGTCAGCCAGTCCGACAAGGGCGGCCTCGTCTTCGGCGGCGATATAGACGGCTACAATTCCTACGCCCAGCGCGGCAACATGCCTGTGATGGAAGACGTCTGCGAGGGCGGCATGGCGCTGATGCCGATGATCGGCCGCGTGCGCCTGCTGCGCCAGTGGGGCGGCATCATGGACATGTCGATGGATGGTTCACCGATCATCGACAAGACGCCCGTCGACGGGCTCTATCTCAACGCGGGCTGGTGCTATGGCGGCTTCAAGGCGACGCCAGGGTCCGGTTTTGTCTTTGCGCACCTCCTGGCTCGCGACGAGTCGCATGAAGAAGCGGCACGGTTCCGCCTAGACCGGTTCCGAACTGGCGCCATGATCGACGAAAAGGGCCAGGGCGCCCAACCGAACCTGCATTGAAGGCGGTTTAGAAGAAATGCGCATTGCCTGTCCTTTCTGCGGTGAACGCGAACTCGGCGAGTTCACCTATCTCGGCGACGCCAAGCCGGTGCGGCCCGAGGCCGGCGCCTCGGAAGACGAGGTCTTCGACTATGTCTATCTGCGCGACAATGTCGCCGGCGCGACCAGCGAATATTGGTACCATGGCGGTGGTTGCCGGGCTTGGCTGAAGGTCACCCGCAACACGCTGACGCACGAGATTTCCTCCATCGAACCGGCGGCTGGTGCCGGCGCTGCGAAGGTTGGTGCGTGATGGCCGGCGCGCAGACACACCGGCTCGGCAATGGCGGGCTTGTCGACCGCTCGGCACCGCTGAACTTCCGTTTCGACGGCAAGGCTTTCTCCGGCTTCCAGGGCGACACGCTCGCCTCGGCGCTGATCGCCAACGGCGTCAAGCTGGTCGGCCGCTCATTCAAATACCATCGCCCGCGCGGCATCCTGACTGCGGGCTCGGAAGAACCCAATGCGCTGGTTGAGCTGCGCACCGGGGCACGGCGCGAGCCGAACACCAAGGCGACGACGGCCGAACTCTATGACGGGCTCGAGGCCGCCAGCCAGAACCGTTGGCCGTCGCTGCGCCACGACGTGATGTCGGTCAACCAGCTGTTCGCGCCGATCTTCGTTGCCGGCTTCTACTACAAGACATTCATGTGGCCGGCGAAGTTCTGGGAAGCGATCTATGAGCCGGCGATCCGCCGCGCCGCAGGCCTTGGCCGTGCCGCCGGCCTTGCCGATCCCGACCACTACGACAAGGCATGGGCGCATTGCGACGTGCTGATCGCCGGCTCCGGCCCGGCTGGTCTGGCCGCGGCGTTGGCAGCCGGCCGCGCAGGCGCCCGCGTCATCCTGTGCGAGGAGGATTTTGTCCTCGGCGGCCGTCTGCTGTCGGATGGCGGAATGATCGACGGCGAACCTGCGGCCGAGTGGATTTCGCGGACGCTGGCTGAACTGGCTGGTATGCCCGACGTCCGCGTCATGACCCGCACGACGCTGTTCGGCGTCTACGATGGCGGCACCTATGGCGCCATTGAGCGGGTCAACGACCATTTGCCCTCGCCGCCCGAGCACCAGGTGCGCCAGCGCCTGTGGCGGATCGTGGCGAAGCGCTGCGTCGTGGCAGCCGGCGCCATCGAACGGCCGATCGTCTTTGCCGGCAACGACACGCCCGGCGTGATGATGGCCTCCGCCATGCGCACCTATGTCGCGCGCTACGCCGCTACACCGGCAAAGCGGATCGCACTTTTCACCAACAATGAGGACGGCTGGCGCACCGTCGAGACGGCGCTCGGTGCCGGCCTGCAGATAGCGGCGGTCATCGATGCACGGCCCGAAATATCGCCGGCGCATCGTTCGCTGGCCTCGAAGGGCGGCTTCCCGGTGCTGCACGGTTCCGTCAGTGGCATCGACGGCGGCAAGGATGGCGTCAGGAAAATCGCGGTGTCGCTGACCGGCGGCGCGCGCGCCGAGGTCGAAGCGGACGGGCTCGCCGTTTCCGGCGGCTGGAACCCGGCGGTCGGGCTGACCTCCTATCATCGCGGCCGGCCGAAATGGCGCAGCGACATCTCCGCCTTCGTGCCCGACGGCGCGCCTCCAGGCATGGTCGCCGCAGGTGCCGCCAATGGCGATTTCGGCCTCGGCGCCTGCCTGAGCCAGGGATTTGCCGCTGGCGCGGCAGCGGCGCGTGACACGGGGCACAATGGTACGGCGGGCGCCGCGCCCGCCGCCGATGAAGAGGGGTTTTTGCTGACGCCGCCCTGGCATGTC
>NZ_RZQP01000163.1:0-14294 GCF_003998165.1 Mesorhizobium sp. M7A.F.Ca.US.007.01.2.1
GCGCAGCGAGCGCGCTTGAAATGATCGCCTGCGTGATGGCAATCCAAGAGGACGTCGTGCCGCCGACCGCCAACTATCGCGAGCCAGATCCCGCTTGCGACCTCGACATCACACCCAATGTGCCGCGGGAGCGCAAGGTGCGCGTCGCCATGAGCAACGCCTTCGCCATGGGCGGTACGAACGCAGTTCTGGCATTCAGGCAGGTGTAGAAGCCATGCAAGACGCCTCATTTGAGGTCACCTGTCGTATCTAGCTGCTTGCCGGACCACTATGTAAAGCGAGCGCTATTGGCTGCCTCTGCGATGCGGGAATTGGCAGCGGACGTCTCTCGATCAAACAGGCATCTTGCTTGTAGAATTCTTTTAATCGTGAAGCGGCGCGAGTGCGCTATCCGTTGAGGTGAGCAAGGCCGGCGCCCTGGGTGAGCGCTGGTGTCGGGTGGTGGAAAGTACAGGGGGAGCTGTGTGGCCCCTCTTTCTCGGCCTCGACGATGTGCGAAGGAGCCTGCGCGGCGAACGGGCCAACGCCCCAGGCTCAGAACCTGGGCGAACCTAACTCCCGCCAAAGGACAGCCCAGAGCTGGATACACGAAAGAGATACTGAACCCGCGAATCAGATTCTGATCAATCGTCGTGTCTGAGCTCCACTCGGCTCTTACGGAGATAATCGCGCGGCCCGGCAACGGCCGCGCGTGCCGCGGGCGTGAGCTTTGCGCTTCGTCAGAAGTGCCTCGAGCGTGACGACGATAATTGACCAGCCATATGGAACGCATTCGCCCAGTTATCCAAAGCGTGGATACCTTTCATCTAAACAAAGGATTTTACCGTTTTTGCTGCAGGTCCCATAGAAGCGCTTCAAGTTGGAAAGATAGGTAGTTCCGATGGTTGCGTTGGATCTGAGGAGCATCATCTGGTGTGCGGGGCGTACAAAGTCAGTCGCATCTGCATTGCGGCTTGGTCTTTCGGCGGTCCCCACAAGTTACGCCCCGTTGGCGCGACGCCAATTATTTAATCAATGCTTGGACATTTATCTCAACCAGACAGCTACAAGGTGAGGTCTTCCATGCGTCCGAATGTCGAGTGGAAGTTGTGCTGGGAAAATGAGCTGCAACTGGCCGACCATGTCGAACTCTCCGACTTTTTTCGAAAGACCTATGGACGGACTGGCGCCTTCAACGCGGAGCCATTCGAAGGCGGCCGCAGTTGGGCCGGCGCGAGGCCGGAATTCCGCGCAATCGGCTACGACGCGCATGGGGTAGCGGCTCACATCGGCATGCTGCGGCGCTTCATCAAAGTTGGCGAGGTCGACTTGATCGTCGCTGAATTGGGCCTGTACGCGGTTCGTCCGGATCTTGAAGGGCTCGGAATCGGTTTTTCGATGCGCGTGGCGTACCCAGTGCTCCATCAGTTGGGTGTTCCATTCGCTTTCGGCACGGTTCGGCACGCGCTGCGAAACCATGTCGAAAGATTCTGCAGAGCCGGCCTCGCGAACATTGTGTCGGGCGTTCGCGTACGGTCGACCCGTCCAGATGTGCATCCCGACCTGCCGCCCACGCGCCTGGAAGACGTACTCGTGTTGGTTTCGCCGATCGGACGCTCGATGGACGAGTGGCCGTCTGGTACCCTGATCGACCGGAACGGTCCGGAACTATGAAGCCTCTGGACTACATATGCGAAGGGCAGAGTGACAATGCCGATCGCATTGCAGAGCGCAGCGTCTATCTGACGTTTGACGACGGTCCCAATTCATTTTTCACACCGCAGATACTCAATGTGCTGGCGCAACATCAGGTGCCGGCGACCTTCTTCGTTGTTGGGGCCTACGCGGCCGACGAGCCGGAACTCGTTCGCCGAATTATTACAGACGGCCACGGTATAGCCAACCACACGATGACTCATCCGGACCTAGCTAAATGCGGGTCCGTCGAAGTCGACTGCCAGATAGTTGAGGCAAACAGAGTCATAGGGATGGCTTGCCCGCAGGCCATGGTTCGGTACTTTCGTGCACCCTATGGCATCTGGACCGAAGAAGTAATCGCTGCATTAGCGGGTGAGGCATTGGCGCCCGTCCATTGGTCCATTGATCCACGCGACTGGTCTCGCCCCGGCGTTGACGCCATCGTCGACAGAGTGCTCGCCGATATCCGGCCGGGCGCAATCGTGCTGTTGCACGACGGGTGCGCTCCCGACGAATTGCAACCAGGCAATCAAGCCAGTCTGCGCGACCAGACGGTGACAGCGTTGTCACGCCTAATTCCAGAATTGCACGGCCGCGGATTTGTAATCCGATCACTTCCTCAACATCCCTGAACAAACAGAGATCCTATGGACCTTCTCACCACAGCCAGTACTGTTGCCGTTTCGTCTTATGCGGTGCTCTCGACTGTTTACAGAGGCATGCAAGCGGTCTACTCCCAACCGGAAAATGTTACGCCGCCGTCGGAAAGCTTGTTCGGATCCGACCGTTGGCCGAGCGTGGATGTCATTATCCCCTGCTACAATGAGGACCCGCGCACACTCGCGGCGTGTTTAGCTTCCATTGCAAATCAAGATTACTCCGGAACATTTCAGGTCTATCTGGTTGACGACGGTTCTGGAAATCGTAATGCCGTCATCCCGGTACATCACGCCTACGAGGGCGACCCGAGATTCAATTTCATTCTGCTCCGCGAAAATGTTGGCAAACGCAAGGCGCAGATCGCCGCCATCCGCCGCTCATCTGGAGATTTCGTGCTCAGCGTCGACTCTGACACGACACTTGCGTCCGACGTCATCACGAAGCTTGCAGTAAAAATGCGGGATTCCATGGTCGGAGCGGCCATGGGCCAGCTGACGGCATACAACCGCAGCGACACTTGGTTGACCCGATTGATCGATATGGAATACTGGCTGGCTTGCAATGAGGAGCGCGCGGCGCAAGGTCGCTTTGGTGCGGTCATGTGCTGCTGCGGCCCATGTGCAATGTACCGCCGGTCTTGTCTCCTTTCTCTGCTGGATCAATACGAGACGCAGCTGTTCAGGGGGAAACCAAGCGACTTCGGTGAAGACCGTCATCTTACGATCCTCATGCTGAAAGCAGGCTTTCGAACCGAGTACGTTCCAGGTGCCGTCGCGGCGACAGTCGTTCCGGACAAGATGGGACCTTATTTGCGCCAACAACTCCGCTGGGCACGAAGCACTTTCCGGGACACGATGCTTGCGCGAGGTCTACTGCGTGGCCTGGATCGCTATCTAACTTTGGATGTGATGGGAGAGAATCTCGGCCCATTGTTGCTCGGCATCGCGGTAGTAACGGCGCTCGGTGAGTTACTATTTTCACATACAGTAAATTGGTGGACGGTGCTGGCTATTGTCACGATGACCATAATCAGATCTACGGTGTTATCTTTCCGCACTCGGCAGCTTCGATTCATCGGCTATTCAATGCACGCGTTAATCAGGATATTCCTGTTGATCCCCTTGAAGGCTTACGCCCTGTGTACATTGAGCAATAGCGATTGGCTGTCGCGTAAAAGTGTTCCCCTGCCCAACAGCAGCACAAAGGAAATCACAAGCGCGATGCCGCTTGGCGGAGCAAATGCTGCGGGCAATTCTGGAATTGCGGAGTCACTTCATACTGCAGATCTTTCGCTCACAGCTAGTGAAGTCTGACGGCCTTGCAGCGCCGAGTGACCGAGTAAGTTGTGTCAGTCGACACGGGGTGAAGCTTGTCGAGTTACCTATGGTCAGAACGGGGACTATGTGGAAGCGACACGTGGCATCTTGACGTTATTCTTTGGCGGAAGCGATACACACGTCGCTCCGGCCGCGACTTTCCAAAGGTGTCATCTCAAGGCGGTGGCCTGCTCTGAACCAGAATTCGCAAGTAAGCTGCCGGTGGCCAATCGGACTCATTCCGCTTGAGATAGACGCATGTCCAATGTAGCAATCGACCTTACCGGCGTAACCAAATTATTCGGAAACAAGCTCGTTGTGGACGGGCTGTCCTTCACCGTTGCATCGGGAGAGTGCTTCGGTCTGCTGGGGCCTAACGGCGCAGGCAAGAGCACGATTGCGCGTATGCTCCTCGGTATGACCCGGCCTGACGCGGGTGATATAACAGTCCTCGGTCTACCAGTGCCGGCACGCAGCCGCTTGGCCCGCAAGGGCATAGGCGTGGTCCCGCAGTTCGACAATCTCGACCTGGAATTTACGGTACGTGAGAACCTGTTGGTGTTCGGGCGCTACTTCGGCATGAGTACAAGAGAGATCAACGCCGTCATCCCACGGCTGCTCGAGTTCGCTCGCCTTGAGAGCAAGGCGGATTCACGTGTCGGCCTGCTATCCGGCGGGATGAAGCGGCGCCTGACGCTGGCACGTGCTCTGATCAACGACCCCCAGTTGCTTGTGATGGATGAGCCCACGACCGGCCTCGACCCGCATGCCCGCCATCTGATCTGGGAGCGACTTCGTTTCCTGCTGGCGAGCGGAAAAACGATCATTTTGACCACCCATTTCATGGAAGAGGCTGAGCGGCTTTGTGATCGGCTGTGTGTTCTCGAGCGGGGACGCAAGATCGCCGAGGGCAGTCCTCATGCGCTGATCGACGAGTACATTGGGTGCAACGTGATCGAGATCTTCGGCGGTAATCCACAGGAGCTGATTTCGCTGATCAGACCGTACGTTCAGCGTGTCGAGGTAAGCGGCGAGACGCTCTTTTGCTATGCGCCTGAGCCGGAGGATGTGCGCATCCAGCTTCGCGGTCGAGCGGGTCTGCGTATTCTAGAGCGTCCACCCAGTCTGGAGGACGTTTTCTTGCGGTTAACCGGACGTGAGATGGAGAAGTGAGCAATGGGTGAACGTTTTGCGGCCGCTCTACCCGCCAACGCCTGGAACTGGATGGCGGTGTGGCGCCGCAATCATCTGGCATGGAAGAAGGTGGCATTTGCTTCAATGCTCGGCACCCTTGCTGATCCGATGATTTACCTTTTCGGGCTCGGCACTGGCCTTGGACTGTTGGTAGGCCGCATCGAAGGTGCATCCTACATCGCCTTTCTGGCAGCCGGCATGGTTGCGACGAGCGCGATGACAGCATCAACCTTCGAAACAATTTACGCGGTTTTCGGTCGAATGCGCGATCAGGGCACTTGGGAAGCAATCCTGCACACACAACTTACCCTCGGCGACATCGTTCTCGGTGAATTGACCTGGGCAGCCACAAAGGCTTTTCTGGCCGGTACGACAATTGCGATTGTTGCGGCCGCGCTAGGTTATGCCGCGTGGACGTCGGTTCTCTACGTGCTACCGGTCGTCGCTCTCACCGGATTCGCCTTTGCGAGCCTGGCCATGCTCGTCATCGCGCTCGCGCCCAGTTATCACTATTTTATTTTCTATCAGACGCTTGTCATCACACCCATGCTGTTCCTTTCGGGCGCGGTTTTTCCAGTCGGCCAATTGCCAGGAGTGTTTCAGCAGATTGCGGCCTTCTCGCCCCTGGCGAATTCTATCGAGCTAATCCGTCCGGTGATGCTCGGCCGCCTGGGCGACAATGTAGGGCTGCATATAGGCGCACTTTGCATGTTCGCTGTATTGCCTTTTTTTCTGTCGGCTGGACTGTTTCATCGACGACTAATGCGTTGACGCTTGCTTACACCCATTAACCAGAAGGAGGTCCGCAATGCCGGATGCAAACTGCCCACAGCGGCCCGGAGGCATGCGTATGCTAGGAATCGCGAGTGGTACAACGCCGAAGCCGGGCGCCACCCAGCCGCTGCAGGCACCCGCCCAGCTTCGCGACCACACCTCGAAGAACAGGCTGGATGGTGAGGCGCGGACCCACCCGGAGCGTTCAATCGATAGCAGCCAAGCTTCTTGTGCGCGTCCACAGACCGTCGCGGCCATTATTTAGTTGGATACACATGCAATGACCCACAACGAAGCAACTCTTGAGCCTTTTGTGATCCTTGCTATGCCAAGGACCGGAACACACTATTTAGAAGAATTGCTAAACGAGCATCCGACCGTTTTGAGTAACGGTGAGTTGCTAAACGAATATGATCCCAATTGGCCCAGCACTGATCGCCTGCTAGGCACGGATCGCGAGCTTCTTGAGCTTGCCTATGTGCGCTGCCCTATGCGCGACTACAAGAATGTGACGCATCTTGGATGCAAGATCAATGAACCTCAGTTTCGCGAGCGTCCCGCATTCTTTGCGGAACTGGCTCGTTGGCCAGCACTCAAGGTCATCCTTGTTGTTCGCCGAAACGTATTGGAATCGCTCCGATCCTTTGTGCAGGCCAGGGAAAGCGGTCACTGGCTGAAGTTCAGCTGGGACAACGATACCGCTCGGCCACCGAGCGTCAGGTTGTCAATCGCCGACTGTGAGGCTTATTTCAAAGCCGCCGACGATTTTCACGCTCGCGTTATGGACTCCTTCACGTCGACCAACCTGCTTGTAATGGAATACGAGAGCCTACTTCACGAACCTGCCCAATGCCTGGGAGCGGTTTGGGATTTCCTGGGCGTTCCAGCGCTTGAGCCATCAGATAACGCCATCCTGCAGCGCCAGGAAACGCGACCGCTGGATCAAACGGTGGAGAACTTTGACGAGTTGCGGATTCACTTCGCACGGGGACCTTATTCAAGATTTTTTGACCTCGGAGATTCAATGCGCTCCTACGCTTAATCGCTTGTACCGCGTGCTCTGATGGGCGTGTAGGATATCCTGCAGTTTGCGCGCATTCCGTCGCAAAACTGACAAACCAAAGTCACCAAGACGACAGAGATATCGGCCGGCAGTCGATCTGCGGCAGACATCAAAGACACGGCCGCAAGGCGACCTGGTCAATTCCCTCTCTGGCGAAGCACTTCTTCAGACGCGATCTTTGGCGAGCCTTGAGTGCAAATTCCGGCAAAGGTGGAGGGTTCCAGTGCGCAACCCGCACCAATCTCGCTGGACGGGACAGGCCTCCAGTTGGCACGGCGCTTGCTCCGAGATGACAGCAGCGCTCGACCGGAGCGCAGCATGGGAGAAGGAGGAGCCCCCACCCCGATCCGGTCAGGGAGAGAGAAACGGTGTTGGTTCCAAGAGTCCCCCGCGCGATCGCAGCGCCCCGCAAGCCCCATTTTGCCCGGACCTACGTGCAGGTGCTTGCCGCCATAGTCCTGGGAGCCGCAATTGGCTACCTCTATCCGGAAACCGGCCAGAGCCTGAAGCCGCTCGGCGATGCCTTCATCAAAGTCGTCAAGATGATTATCGCACCTGTCATCTTCCTGACAATTGCGACCGGCATTGCCGGCATGAGCGATCTGCAGAAGGTCGGCCGAGTTGCCGCCAAGGCGATGGTTTATTTCCTCACCTTCTCGACACTTGCACTCGTTGTCGGACTGATTGTCGCGAATATCGTTCAACCTGGCGCCGGCCTCAACATCGATCCGGCCTCGCTCGATGTCCAAGCCGTTAAGGGCTATGTGGCCACGGCTCACGAGCAGTCCGTGACCAGCTTCCTGATGAACATCATCCCGTCAACGATTGCCAGTGCCTTCGCGGAAGGCGACATCCTGCAAGTCCTGTTCTTCTCGGTCCTGTTCGGCATTGCTTTGGCGATGACCGGAGAGACGAGCAGGCCGGTCGTTACCTTTCTCCAGGCGCTTACCGCCCCCATTTTTAAGCTCGTCGGCATTCTGATGAAGGCTGCACCCATCGGCGCCTTCGGCGCAATGGCCTTTACGATCGGCAAATACGGAATCGGTTCGGTGGCCAACCTCGCGATACTGGTCGCGACGTTCTATCTTACCGCCTTCCTCTTCGTGTTCGGGGTTCTCGGCGCGGTCTGCCGCTACAACGGCTTCTCGATCTTTTCTCTCGTCCGCTACATCAAGGACGAGCTGCTGCTTGTCCTGGCAACGTCCTCCTCGGAGGCCGCGCTGCCCTCGCTAATGGAGAAGATGGAGAAGGCCGGCGCCGCCCGTTCGGTCGTAAGTCTCGTCATCCCTACTGGATACTCATTCAATCTGGACGGTACCAATATCTACATGACGATCGCCGCCCTCTTCATCGCCCAGGCGACGAACACAGATTTGTCAATTGCCGATCAGATCCTCCTGCTGCTAATTGCGATGCTTTCCTCGAAGGGTGCGGCAGGCGTCACCGGCGCCGGCTTCATCACATTGGCCGCTACTCTCTCTGTCGTGCCGAGTGTTCCCGTTGCCGGAATGGCTCTAATTCTTGGCGTGGACCGCTTCATGTCGGAATGCCGCGCGCTGACGAATTTAGTCGGTAATGCGGTGGCATCGCTCGTTGTCGCTCGCTGGGAAGGCGAATTGGACCAGTCACGGATGGAAACCGCTTTCCGCGGTTAGGGTTACATCAAACTGGCTCCCCGCAAGCAAGATCGCAACAGCGCGACGTGTAAGTAGCGGCCTTGACACAACAGTCGAATTGCCAGCCTCCAAAGAGCGCTGGAAATAGAGTACTAACGCAGTGAGTAATACAACACCATGAAGCCCCTAAGCAAACGAACGGTTCACGGAGACTCATCTGGGTGCGCATGGAGCGCTGTTCGTCGAATGCGCTATCCGCGGGGTGGGGGAACTATTTCAGCTTGCCGCCCCAAGCCGTCGCGGGAGCGCACCGGATGATGGAGGACCGGCCGATCAGAATCGCTAGGGGAAAGCGCGTCACAATAGCCGATCTCGCCCGCGAAGCCGGAGTCAGCGTAGCAACAGTCGATCGGGTTCTGAACGTCCGCCTTCCGGTGCGAGAGGAGACCGCCCAGCGGGTCCATGCGGCCGCGCACGCGATCGGCTATCATGCTGCCGGTCTCATCAAACAGCGCTTGCAGCAGCACCTGCCGCACTACAAGCTGGGCTTCATCTTGAGAAAACCTACCCACGATTTCTACCAAGATTTCGCTCGCAAGATCGAAGAGTCGGTCAGTATGGCTAAATCCTTCCACGGCCTTCCGATCATCGAGTTCGCGCAGTCACATTTGCCGCGTGACCTGCTCCCGCTTCTTAAGGACCTTGGGAGCCGCTGCCAGGCGATCGCCATGGTGGCGGCCGATCACCCGAAAATCACAGCATCAGTCGAGGAGCTCAAGGCGAAAGGTATCCCGGTATTTTCGCTGCTATCCGACTTCGCCGATGGCGTGCGCGAGGGCTACATCGGCCTCAACAACAGCAAGGTCGGACGGACTGCCGCTTGGGTGTTTTCCAAGGCCGCAAAACGGCCCGGCAAGGTGGCGGTGTTTGTCGGAAGCCATCGCTTCCAGGCGCATGCGACGCGGGAAACGGCCTTTCGTGCGTATTTTCGTGAGAACGCGCCAAAATTCGAGGTGCTTGATGCGCTCGTGAACCTTGATGAACGGCAGCTCACTTACGAAAAATTGCTGGATCTTATGCAGCGGGAACCAGAGCTCGTCGGCTTCTATATGGCCGGCGGGGGGATAGAGGGGGCAATTTCCGCGCTCCGAGAAGAGGGGAGCGGTCAGGATCTCGTCGCGATCGTGAGTGAAATGACGCCGCAGTCACGTGGGGCGCTTGCGGATGACATCTTGACGATGGCGGTCGGCACGCCAATGCGCCGACTTTGCCAGGAGCTGATAATGGCAATGGAGCGGGCCATCAAAGCCGGCGTCGCGGAGAGCCCGGGGCAGACATTTCTGCCGTTCGACATTTATCTTCCGGAAAATATTTGACCTTGATGGATTTCTATCATGAGCGCCCATTTTCCTTTCACCGATGAAAGGAAAGCTCGATTGACTCGGCCGTCTCTGTCCGATCTGTGAACCGGCGTGGTTCCGTCTTGAAAGAAGCCGGATGCCGAAATGGCAGCCGCGCTTCATGGAAGGAAAGTCAAGCAATGCGCCAGGTATCGCCCCGCTTTGCACTCGATCACATGGCGGCGCCCCGCCTTGACGTCAGTGCGCTTTTCGCGCTTGCCCGTGACCAAGGCCTGACCGACGTCCAAATCCGTTACCCTCATTTCAGCAATCCTGTCGCACGCGGCATTCCGGCTGCGGACGTTCGGTTGGCCGCTACCGAAGCGGGCGTCACGATCATCTCTGTCAACGCCTTGCAGCGGTTCAACGACTGGACTCCAACGCGTCAGGCCGAGGCAAGCAACCTCGCCGATTATGCGACGGCGTGCGGGGCGGAGACGCTCGTGTTGGTGCCGGCCAACCGCAGCTCGTGGCCCACCAATAGCGAGCGCCAGGACAATCTTCGTTTCGCTCTAAACGAGATCAAGCCAATCCTCCAGTCGCGGGGTCTGATCGGTCTCATCGAGCCGCTGGGTTTCCGAACCTGCTCGCTTCGATCAAAGAAGGAAGCGGCCGAGGCCGTTGCCGCGGTTGATGGCCAGTCCGTCTTTCGCCTCGTGCACGACACGTTCCACCACACCCTGGCCGGGGAGACATGCCTGTTCTGCGAGCTTACCGGCCTGGTGCACATTTCAAGCGTAAACGACCCGACCTTCTGGATTTACCCCGATCGCTTTCTTGCAGGTTCCGACAATGGCAGCCAGATTCAGGCGCTGCTGGATGGCGGCTACGCGGGACCTTTCTCATTCGAGCTGGTCGAGGAAGTCCATTCTCTGGACGATCTCGCAGGCGCACTTGCCGCCAGCATCGACTTTATCCGGCGAGGGCTATTGTCGTCAAAGTAGATGGTGACAGGAGTAGTGACTATAGGTGCGCCTGAATTTTCCGTGGGTTCACAGCGGGGCAGCCATCCGAGATGCCTCCTGTATCATTATCTCCCGCATCCAGATGCTTGCCGGATCGCTATTGTGGAGGGCCGGCCATTGGAGGGTCTCGGTGAATGTGGGAAATGGCAGCGGAAGTTCGATAACCCGCAGGGGGAACGTTTTTTCGAAATGCCTGACCAGCCGTAAGGGCATGGTCGCTATACGAGCTGTGCCGGACACCATAGGTGGAATCATGCTGAAGCCCTGCACGGCGACCTCGACACGTCTCTTAAGGCCATGCTCAAGCAAAAACCATTCCTCGATAGACGGCTTCATCGTACGCCCGAACCTGACCGCGACGTGCCTCATCGACATGTATCTCTCGAATGTAAGCTGCTGTGGCAGCTGCTTGTTTGTGGGACAGCCTACGCACACGAGCTTCTCGTCAAACAGCGCAACGCTTGAATGCACACTCGACGTGAACATATCCGGTAGAATTAGAAAATCGACGTCACCGCGCCGGAGAAGCTCATCGGGGCTATCGTCGACAGGCAGCAGTTCGAAGCTGACGGCGGGGGCTTCCCGTGAAATACGCTCCACAAGCTTTTCGAAAAACACGAGCGTGACGAAATCGGAAAGAATGATCCTGAAGAGGCGATCGGCTCGAGCTGGGTCAAACGGATCCGAAGAAATAATCGAGCACTGGATGTGCTGGAGAGCGTCGCGAACTGCGGGGGCAAATGCTGCCGCACGCGGGGTTAGAAATCTTTCGCGACCTCTTATCGTAAACAGTTCATCGCGGAAATAATCGCGCAGTCGGGCGACGGCCGCACTCATGGCGGGCTGACTCAGGTTAATCCTGCGTGCCGCCGCCGAGAGATTACGCTCCGTCAGGAGTGCGTCGAGCACAACGAGGAGATTTAGATCAAGTCCTTTGAAACGCATGTCATCAGCCATCCATGGGATGGATGCCTTTAACCGAAACAAACGACTTTAACAATTTAGCATTCTTGCAATCTTTTGTCGCAAAAAGTTTATGATGGATGACGTTAAGGTCCGACATATGAGCCGCGTGATCTGCCGAAGCGAGCAATCGTTCGTACTGTGCAGGTCAGAGATTGGCAGTTTGAAACGCCGGGCCGATGGCGCCGGTCTATCAACCAGCGTCTTCGGCGGCCCCGACCTAGCTAGGCGTGGAACCTAATAGGGTGCACCTTTCCAGTCCGAGGCGACTGATGGGCGGTTTGATCCTAAGCTGCCGTGAGGCCTGTGCCAATTGTATCGGCGAGCCAATGCAGCAGTCCGGCAGCGTTTTTGAGAGCTGTTGTAGGCTCGGCCTAAGCCCATTGGCGCAAGCCTATCTGAACGAAGCGCTTGGCCTTGCCGCTATCCGGTATGTGATCTGTGGTGCCTTCTCGTCCTGCTGTTCTTGTTTTGGAACGCCCTTATGGTGAGCCCATCCGGGACGTGGGGCACCGGGAGCACAAAGGTGCAGGCAGGCCGTCAATAGACCGTGGGCTGAGAGCCCGAGCTCGTTACATGGCCGCCCCTCGCGACTTTCCCGGATGCGCTGCGAGCGCGGATCAGTAGATGTCGTGTTGCCCGCCAGCTCCCGTCTTTGACCGAGCCAAGAAGGAGGAACGGGCATGCTTATCATCGGACTGGATATTCACCGCGCCTTCGCCGAAGCAGTGGCATGGGAGGAGGGCAGGCTCAGGCGACTCGGCCGCGTCGACATGCGGCGCGATCTGCTGGCGGCGTTCGCCGCGAAGCTGTCGCCGAACGATGTCGGGGTGATCGAGGCCACCGGCAACGCGACGTCCGCTGCAGCTGTGGTTGCGCCGCATGTGAAGAAGGTGGGGATCGCCAAGCCGAAACAGGTGTTTATCGTTGCCTATGCCAAGATCAAAACGACGATCGACGCCGACGTTCTTGCGCAGCTCTATGCCAGCGGCTTCTTGCCAGAAGTCTGGATTGCGGACGAGCCGACGCAGGCTCTGCGTCGACAGGTGACACGGCGCAATCAGATTGTCCGACAGAGATCTCGATTGAAGAGCGTCATCCAGTCGATCCTTCATAGCCACCTGATCCGTCCTGCCCGCATGCTGACCTGTGCGGCGCCAAGGGTCGGACCTGGTTAATCGAGCAGGTCGTACCGCAGGACGAGCGCCTCGCGATCGATGGGCATCTGCGCGAGTTCGACCGATTGGGCGAAGACCTCCAGGTCATCGAACGCGATCTTGTCCGCTCGGCTCTCGAGGATGAAGGCGTGAAGCGGCTGATGACCATTCCCGGCGTCGACATCACCGTCGCGCTGGCGATGAAGGGCGGCGATCGGCGACGTGTCGCGCTTCGACGATCCGCAGAAGCTCGTGACCTATCTCGGGTTGAACCCAAGCGTCCAGCAGTCCGGCCAGGTCCGGCCTACCATGGGCGGATCACCAAGCAGGGCCGTGGTCATGCGCGCGGCATGCTCGTCGAGGCGGCCTGGGCGGCCGCTCGTGCTCCCGGACCGTTGCGAGCCTTCTCCCTGCGGCGTGCGAGCCCGGCGCGGACAGCATGTCGCGGCCGTGGCAACCGCACGCAAACTCTCTGTCGTGATCTGTCATCTGTTGAGAAGGGCGAGAGTTACGCGTGGGCTCGACCCTCCCTGCATGCCAAGAAGCTTGCGCGATGTGGAACTCAAGGCCGGGAGCAAGGCTGTGCGCGGCCAAAAGGGAGCGCACGCCTACAACATAAAGAGCCACCGGGAAGAAGAGCGCCGCTGGGTGGAGCAGGCCGAGGGCGCCTATGCACGCCTCGTCGCCGGTTGGAACCCACGAGGTCCGAAGAGGGTAGGCACGGATGCCGCAAACGAGGCGCGACGATAGAAGCTGCGCGGCAGGGCTCTCATCTCGGACCCTGCTCTTCGCCACGCGGTCGTCCGTGCGCGACAGGAGAATAGCGCAGATTTATCAAAAAGGCTCTTGTCGATCACATCAGTGGTCTTGGGCGCTGTACGGCCGGGTGAAGACTTTGCAGGTGGCCCGGAAAGCGTTTGACCTGCAGCGAAGCAATTGTCGTCATTACGCGCTCGACCCGGGCGCCCAGCTTGGCATAAGGGCTACGTGGCCTCAGGAAGCGTCGTCGCCAATGCAGACCATGGACGAATTCCCAGCCGATGCCGAGATGCCGGTCGACCGTGCCTGTCGCCGTCCGGTGATGCGATGCCCCCGAGCGGATGAGTTCGCCCCGGATGCTCCCGGTCACGACGCACGGGTTCGGGTTCCAAGGCGCTCAGTTTTGTTCGCGCCCAATCGGTGTAGGACGCGGCAGAAATACGAGCGTGACGAAATCGGAAAGAATGATCCTGAAGCGGCGATTCGGTAGAGCCGGGTCAAACTATCCGACGAAATAAACGATCACTGGATGGGCGGGGGAGCGTCGCAAACTGGAGGGCAAGAGCTCCCGGACGCAGCGTTAAGTTTGAATACCTCCGCGGACATGGTCGCGAGCTTATCGCGCAAATAAATCGAGCAGCCGAGCGCCGGCCGCACTCATGACCGGCTGGGCTCGGTTAATCCTGCATGCCGCGCCCATGAGGTTACTTGTCCGGAGTGCGTCGAGCACAACGAGGAGATGTAGTTCAC
>NZ_RZQP01000164.1:0-14287 GCF_003998165.1 Mesorhizobium sp. M7A.F.Ca.US.007.01.2.1
CCGCAAGGTCGCTGATCGCAACCGGATCGTCAGTCATTGCGTCGGGCAGGTTTTCTGCCATCCACCGGTCGAGGAAATTAATGCCGCGCGTGCTCATCGAGCACATAAGCCAAAGCTAAGGGGCTAGGTTCCAGCGTCAGGACGGTCGACGGCTGTCTCGTCCAACTCCGCTTCCATGCTGGCGCTCATCGGCTTGGGCTCGCTGCCCAGTGGCACGCCGTCGAAGCCCTGCAGCCAGGCTTCGGCGCGCTCGGTCCAATAGCTTGGCACGGCGCGTTCCTTGCCATCCTTGTGCGCCTGCTGACCGTACATCCAGGCGGAGGTGACGCACTCCTGATCTTTCTTAGCCAATGCCATCGTCGTCCTTCCAGAAATCGCGCAGCATCGCTTGGTGCAACGTCTCTTCGCCTTTTAAGGAAGCGCACCTTGCCTGAAAGGCCAGGCTTCAGCCACTCGGCTTTTTGCTTTTTGCAGCCCTTCGGCGGCGGCGCACCGACCTTGCCCTGGACGCGATTCCAGCGCGCCTGGCGCGTATCGGCCTTGAAGGTGACAAAAGCGCCGCCCATGTAGCGGCCTTTGTCGGCCATCAGCACATCCGGAGCTACCGGATGCAATTCAAACGGCAGGGTTCCTGTCCTGCAAAGTACCGCGTCTTGATGCCACGGGCGATCGACCTGTTTCGACCATATGCCCTTTCCATCGGGGATCTCGCCTACGGCATCTCAAGCCGGAAACCCTGCACACGATCCGGGTTGCGAGGGCATCCTGGCCGTCGCAAGTGCGATCCGCTATGAGGTGCCAACACAACCTCCATCTGTTGCGCTTCCTAAGGAAACCCTAGCAACCTCTAGCAGGCGGCTCCGTGGAAAACGCAGCGATGATGGCCTCACGTGATACATTCAACGCGTTGGAAAAGGTCCTGCCCTTCTGCCAAATCGCCACGTAGTGATACAGAGCGGATGGTTCCACTGGCTTTATTCCCAGGTGAAATGCCGCGTATTCGCGCGCAATGATCTCATTGGTAATCGAAATGCCGAGGCCGGCCGAAACGTATCCGGCTTCGTGACCATTGCAATCGAATTCCACCAGTATGTCCGGCTCGACGCCGGCGAAGCGCAATGCATTGAAGTTCATTTGGTGGGCAGCGAACTGGGGATCGATATCGACGATCGTTTCGCCTGCCAGATCGTGAGCCTCGATACAGGCCTGTTTTGAAAAGCGGTGGTCGGGGTGAAAGATGCATACGTTTCGTGCCGACCCGAGCGGCGCCCACTCAAACAGGCTGGGATCCAAGGGCAATCTCGAGATCCCGAGTTCCGCTCGTCCTGCCAGGATGTGCTCGCCGATCTGCTCGTAGCTTCCCGAAATCGAGCGGACATTCGAAGCGGTCTTTGCGTGGATAATCGCCACGACCTTGGGCAAGGTCACGAAACCGAAAACAGAAGGCGCGGCAATCGCAATCCGCTGCTTTTCGTCGTTCTTCATCGCGAAGATCGACGCCTCCAGCCGATCCAGGGACGTCAGGGCAAGTTCCACGTTTCGCAGGAGTTCCCAGGCTTCCTGCAAGGCGACGATGCGGTTGGCTGATCTCTTGAAGAGTGTGATGCCAAGCGTGGCCTCGAGTTGCTTCACATGTTGACTGACGGCCGGCTGGCTTATCCCGAGCGCTGCCGCCGCTCGCCTTGTCGAACCGGCCCGCAACACTTCTCGAAAGACCTTCAGTTGACGGAGCTTAAGGTCACTCTGCAGCAACTCCATGCCCTGCGCTCCTCTCCCTCAGAACGCCACCCGGGAAGCGGATAACGCCAACCTGAGGAGTAACGAACCGCCTCAGTATATAACGGCTCGTTATAGATAAAAGAATAAAAATTATAGATTGAGTGTGTAATTTCACACGCTAGAATTGGGAAATATCTTAAGTTAACTCCAAATTACAAATATAACAATTCGCAACCTTAGGTAATATGGCTTGGTCTGAGTGACAAGGACCGTCGTATCTCGCGGTACTGCGATTCAAGGAAAGCGCCGCATGGGTGGTTTTACTACTCAGTTTGTTGTCGCCCTCACCGTGACCGTAGGCCTAGCTCTTGTCAGCGGCTGCCTGGGTACGGCATTCGGGCTGTTTCTGGCCATTTCGAAGGACACGGCACAGCCGCGCCTCAACAGCGTCGTGACGGCCTACACGACAGTTGTTCGTGGTGTACCAGAACTTCTCATTATCCTGCTCATCTACTTCGGCGGAACGACGCTCGCCAGCAAGATCGCCGGTCGGTACGTGGAGGTGAACGCATTCACCGCAGGGGTTATCGCGCTCTCGGTCGTCTTCAGCGGCTATGCGACCGAAGTGTTTCGCGGCGCGATTGCGGCGGTGCCAGCGGGTCAAGCCGAAGCGGCAAAGTCGCTTGGGCTGAACGCCTGGCAGCGTTGGGTGTTCATCATCGGACCGCAGATGCTGCGGCTGGCGCTGCCGGCCTATGGCAATCTCTGGACTTCGCTCTTCAAGGATACCGCGCTGGTTTCGATCGTCGGCCTGACCGACATCATGCGCGTTGCGTATGTGGGGGCCGGATCCTTGCGCGCACCATTGACCTTCTACCTTGCGGCCTCCGCCCTCTACCTCTCGCTGACCACCGTCACGCTGCTTTCGATCCGGCTGGCTGAGCGGCGCTATCCGGCACTCGGCCAGTAGGAAAGAGCGACCGATGAATCTCGGCTTGATGTTTGACGCACTGGTTGTCCTGCCCTCGGGCGTTGGTCTCACATTGACCTTGACGGTCCTGTCGCTGACGGCCGGATTTCTTCTATCGGTGCCGCTGGCGTTCATCCGTGCGTTCGGACGTCCCGGCCTCTCGCTGGTGGTGCTCGCATACACCTATGTGATCCGCGGCACGCCGATGCTGGTTCAGCTCTTCCTGCTCTACTACGGCCTCGCTCAGATCGAGGCGGTGCGAGCCAGCATCTTCTGGGTGATCCTGCGCGACCCTTTCTGGTGTGCCCTTCTGACATTTTCTCTGAACAGCGCTGCACACACCACCGAGATCCTGTGCCGCGGTCTCCAGTCCGTGCCCAAAGGTGTCACCGAGGCGGCCACGTCTCTAGGCTTGAAACGCTTCCAGATCGCTCGCCTGGTCACCTTCCCGATCGCTTTCAGGATATCGCTACCGGCCTACGGCAACGAGATCGTTGGGATGATCAAGGGTTCGTCCCTGGCGAGCACGGTGACGTTGCTCGAGATCACCGGCATGGCGAGACAGATGGTGTCGACCACGTTCGCACCCTACGAGATCTTCATCGTCGCCGGAGCGATCTATCTATCGCTGACGTCGATTGCCGTAAAAGCGATCCAGTTGCTGGAGCGATGGCTTTCGACCGACGGCAATCGAGTGCATCGACGCAAAGCCCGATTGCGTCCGCCCTTGCCTGACCCCGAGATCACGACGCCCCTGCCCTGACCGCGGGCTTTTCGGCTCCCCTATCCATCCAAACCAACGAAGAGGTGCATCATGCGCATACCCCTGGCTATTGCTGTTTCTATCGCATCCCTGATTTCGGCATTCCCCGTCGGCGCGCAAAGCGAGCGCGTCATAACGATCGCTTCCGAAGGTGCTTCGCCGCCCTGGGACAGCACCGACGCGAACGGTCAACTCTACGGCTACGATATCGATGTTGGACAGGAGCTGTGCCGTCGCATCGAGATCAAATGTACCTTCGTGCCGCAGGATTGGGACGGGATCATCCCGGCGCTGCTTGTCGGCAAGTTCGACGTGATCATGTCCGGCATGGCAATCACGGAAAAACGCAAGCAGAAGATCGCATTCTCCGTTCCCTACGCCACCGGCTTCAACCAGTTCGTTGTGCGCAAGGACCTGGGTCTCGATCCTGGCGACATCAAGCAGAAGGTCAACCTCTCGACCATCGGCGACAAGGAGAAGGCGACCATCGAACGCCTCAGATCGACACTCGCCGGCAGGGCGATCGGGGCCCTGCGCTCGTCAAATTCGGAAGCGGTCGTGAAGGAAATGCTGGGCGATGTCGTGACCATTCGCAGTTATGACAGCCAGGACAACATGAAGCTCGATCTTGCCGCGGGTCGCATCGACGGCGGTCTGGCCGACTATTTCACCTGGCGGGATTTTCTGGAGACGCCTGCCGGTTCGGGTGTGGGGTTTTTCGGGCCTGAACTGAAGGGCGGTCTCTGGGGGCCAGGCGTCGGCGCCGGCATGCGCAAGGACGATACCGAGTTGCTGGCCAAGTTCAACGCGGCGATCGACGCGGCCACCAAGGATGGGACGATCAAGGCGCTGAGCCTGAAATGGTTCAAGAGCGATATCTCACCAGCCCTCTCGCAATAGGCGGCAACCGACTTCGACATTTGACGTGGCGCCGGCCGGAACGCCGGCGCCCTCCCCTCCTTCAAGGCGAGCCCCATGAAAGACCAATTCTGCGCGATCGTTACCGGCCAATCCCTGATCAAGCACGACATCCGTGACGTCAAAGACGAACGTTTCATCGCGGTTACGGACTTCCTGGGCCAAGGCGACGTCGTCTTCACCAACTTCGAGTCGACGATCCTGGGCAACCACGGCGGGTGGCCGACCAAGGGCAAATACTTCGGCTATTCCAGGGCTGAAGTGCTCGACGCATTGCAGGCCATCGGTTTCAACGCGCTTGCGCTGGCAAACAACCACGCCTTCGATCTCGGCGCTGGCGGCATCCTCTCGACGCTGGAGGAGGTGGAAGCGCGCGGCTTCCTCCATGCCGGCATCGGAGCCGACGAGACGGAGGCCAGGAAACCGGGCCGCCGCCGGCTGGGCGCGCGCGAGGTCGCGCTTCTTGCGATGGATGCAGGCCCCGGCCCGACCAACATGTATGCCGAAGACCGTACGGCCTTCCGGCCGGCTCGGCCCGGCGTCAATCGCCTGAACACGGTTCGCAAGATGGGGGTGCCGGATGGGCATTTCAGCAGACTGGCAAGGCTGGGCGCGCATTTGCAAAGCTCCCCCTTTGAACTGGCCAACTATGCGCAACCGGAGGACCCGGTGGCGGTGTCGGCGGGCACGGAGATTAATTTCTACGGCACAGTGTTCACGCAAGCCGCCGACTTCGGCCGTATGATCGAAGTCGATCAGCAGAGCGCGAGTGTCCATCTGTCCGGCATCCGGCACGCTGCGGCTCAAGGCGATTTCGTCATCGCCTATCTGCACCACCATCATTGGGAACCAGGTTGGCAGGACGTGCCGCGCTGGGTGCAGACCTTTGCCAGGATGTGCATCGACGCCGGCGCCAACCTGTTCGTCAGCCACGGCGCCCCGGTGCTGCAGGCCGTGGAGATCTACAATGGCTCGCCGATCTTCTACGGTCTCGGCAACTTCCTCTTCCACGTGCACCCCGACGAAACCGAATGGGATCCACCAGAAGTCTGGCAAAGCATCGTCGCCGCATGCCGCTATGATGCCGGCGGAAACCTAGCGGGGATAGACCTTCTGCCCGTAGCGATCGGCGCGGACCCTCAGTCCCTCGGACCAGCAACGGGCAGACTGGTGCCCGTTGCCGTCACGGGAAGCGTGGCGCGAGACATCCTCGAGGGATTCGCGAGCCGCTCGCGGGCGTTCGGCGTCGAAATCGAAGTGTCCTCGACTAGCGGCCGCATCGCCCTGCCCGCTGCCCGAAAATTCGGCTGACGGCCCCGACCGGCCGTCAGATGGTCTTGCATTCGGCCGGTGCGGATTCGCCGGCCGTTTCGCTATTCGCGTCTGTGTCTGGCAGGGCCAGTTCTTCTCCTAGCGCTGCGATCAGGGACGAGACGCGACCACGCACTCGCGGCGGAAGGTTCACCAGTCCCTCGATCAGGCGCCGACCCTCCGCGCTGGCGATGAAATCCAGGCGCTCATCGACCGGCAGCGGCCGCGCCTCGGCGCGAGCCTCATTGTTTCCGGGCAGGCCTTCGAAGAAGCGGCCAACAGGAACACCGAGCGAGCTGGCGATCTCGTAGAGCATAGAAGCGCTCACGCGATTGCGCGCGTTCTCGTATTTCTGGAGCTGCTGGAAGCTGATGCCTATGGATCGGGCAAGCTGGGCTTGCGACACGTCGGACTGGACGCGAACGGTCGCAATCTGCCTGCCGACATGCTGATCGGCGGGATGAGGGTCACTGTCGATCTTTGGCTTCGGCTCCGTCCGGAGGAGGACGGTGCGTTGCGGTTTCAACAAGGCCTTCGATCCTCCACTAGTCAGCCGGATAGAGAGTTTGTCGCGCCCGCTCCGGGCTCTTCGCGCCCATTTATCTGCAGTCGAATCGCCATTTAATATACCTTACAGGGCGCAAAATAACCCTATAGGTGGCAAAGAAAATCTGCCTGTCGATTGTGGACTCATGGTCAGTCCACGACAGATTCGAGCCGCACGGGCTTTGCTTGGTTGGTCGCAGCAGGAGCTTGCCGACAAGGCAATTGTGTCGCTGAATGCGCTGGTCCGGTTGGAAAATGGCAAGGTGGATTCCCGGATCAGCACTCTGCAGGCTATTGAGGCGGCTTTGATAAAAGCGGGTGTCGAGTTCTTGTCTGCTGGCCAAAAGGGTGAAGGTGTACGGCTCTTAGATCCTCAAGCTTGAAGGTCCCGTTGGCGGATGGACAGGTTTCCGTTCTGTCAATTGCAATTACGACAAGCACCTCCTGCGGGTGACGAGAGGCAAAGTCGTGGTAGTGTCGGAATCAGTCATGATCCGAAATCCAAACAGCTTGGGTTGTGGCTAGGCCAAACGACGTGCTGGAGCACGTCTTTCGGCTAGGAGCACCGAACTACATTTTACGTACATACCGTACATTACGGACATCGCTATTGTCAAACGTTCCTTATCCTGCCGACAACAAAACTGAACGCTTCGAGTTGCGGCTCTCGAGCGACTTGCTGGCTCGCGTGGACGAGTGGCGTCGCACCCAGCCGGATCTTCCCTCGCGATCGGAAGCGTTCAGGCGATTGGTGGAGGCTGGTCTAGCGTCAAAATAGGTTGCCGCTTGCTTCGACCGCATGAGGAGCCCTATCCACGGCACCGATGGACCGCGACTATGCCTGTGTCGCACATATGACAGCTTTCGGAATCGGCAAATACCGCCCTAAAAGGCGACAATCGGGCGCCTAGCCGAGAGGCAGCTTTTGGGACGGGGAACGAACCCGCTGCGCGGGAGGGCGCCTGGGGTTGAGGTAGAGGGCACAGGCCGGGCATCGCGCCTGCATTGAGCGTCGCGCGGCAGCGGCAGAGCATGAGGGGCTTCTTCAACAAGGAACCTGACCAATGCGCCATCCCCGTTCTCGATGCACCCATCAGTCCGCTGCGCCAGCGGCTGATCGACGAGATGAACATGCGGCGTTTCTCACGCGAGACGCAGCGCAACTATCTCCGCGATATCGGACGCCTGTCGACATTCCTCGGGCGTTCACCAGACAGCGACCGCCGATGACCTGCGTCGGTTGCAGATCGAGCAGCAGGAAGGAGGCGTCCCGTGCCGACGATGAACAGCATCGTGTCGGCGCTACGCTTCTTCTTCACCCAAACGCTCGACCGCCCTGGCGCGCCGGCTCGTCCGGCAGGCGCATCCGCGCAACCTGCCCGTGGTGCTCAGTCGCGACGAGGTCGCCCGGCTGCTCATCGCCACCACCTGCCTCAAGCACCAGGCCGCACTGTCGGTTGCCTATGGCGCGGGCCTGCGTGTCGCCGAGGTGTCGATGCTGAAGGTTGCCGACGTCGACAGTGAGCGCATGCTGCTGCGCGTCGAGCGTGGCAAGGGTGGGCGCTATCGCAAAGCCATGCTCTCGGAGGACCCGCTCACCCTTGTGCGTGAGTGGTGGAAGGTCGGACGTCAGCAGGGCGTGATGCATCGCGACGGCTGGCTGTTCCCCGGACAGCACGCGATGAAGCCGATCAGCACGCGGCAGCTCTAATGCAACGTCGTCGAGGCGCTTCCCAGCGGCGGTCGCGCCATCGCCGACATCAGCCGCAGATCAAAATCCCCATGGCCATCGACTTGTGGCCCGCGGGTTCCTTCCTCGGGGACTTTCGTACGCCTGCCGGCGCCCGAAACTCTTCACGATAGCGGTCTGACCGCATTGAAGTTGCGAACCCACGAAGCCGTGGCGGCAGTGTTAAGTGCAACGACCGAAATTGAGGCGCACTGTGGCTCGGCAGCTGTGCAGCGGAGATCGGACCGGCAGCTTAGGGAACAATGATGTCAGACGCGGCCGTTCCGCTATCCCCAGAACCTGAAGCCAAAAAATTCCTTGAGCATGTTCGTCAGTGTGAAAACTGTATTTCACCCTGAGGGAACCGACCGGCAGGATTACAACACCGCTCTCCAGGGCGATCATACGCGGCTGTCTCGCACCTCGTTCCTTGCCACGTGAAGCGCGTCAGCCACTCGCTCTAGCTCCGAGATCTTGAAAAGGCGCCGGCGCGCTCCTGTGTGACAAACAACGTGCGGCTCGCTGCCGGAGCGTGGGTCCGCGTTTGCTCCGCACAGTCCATGGGCAAGGCAATTTCGTACATCGACCTGCATCTCAATGTTAGTTCGGATACGCTGGCACGCGTCCGGCTCAACTTCGCGCCAGTGGATCCATACCGATCGCTCAGACAACTGGCGATCTGGCTCCACTGCCTTGATACGCGCGCGGACTTCTTCTTCGAGCCAGCCCCAATGCAGGAGCACATATGCGACTGCGGCCATCAAATCGCGCATGTTCGGTTCGGAAGCAGAATCGTCACCCATAGTTGTCACTCGACGTGATTGCCCCATCAGCCAGAGGCTGCGAATTGGCGCTACGACCATGGACTTTGCGGACTTGGGATCGGGGCTCTCTCAAAGTGCGATTTCCTTCATGGCTTTCTGCAGCTCGAAATTCATTTGCCTCTCCCCCAAACTCAAACCGTTACACAGCTCGGGTACCTGTCCCCCGGGCTTCATGCTGGTCATTTGACGCCCGAGTAGCCTATCATTCGGCCGTCCTGGTCGAGATCAATAAACGCCCGTTTTCCGCGCCGGCTAACAGCCATGAAAATGAGACGATTTTGGTGAGCCTCAAGGAAGCGGAGCGCTTGGCCACTGTCATCATAGTGAGTGATGTCGTCCCCGTCTGTTTCCCGAAACCCATTTTCCTCCAAGAAGCGCTCGTTGAACTTGCCGACGGCAATTGCCTTCAGCCGTTTAGGTCGCTGAACAAGGCCAACCACGATCCCCATTCCCGCGAGGAGCGCGGTCAGCACAAACGCGCCCAACAGCGCAATCAGGAAGGGGCTGTCAAGCTTGCCGTCGGCGACAAGCATGAGGACCCCTAACATCAGGAGGGTGGCGGCGCACAGGCCTGCCGCGATCAGAAGGAGGCTTGCAAGAACGGTCAGGAAGATGGTTCCGAATATCCCTCGATCATGCCCTCGGACGAGGCCCCGTCCGCCGATGAATGGGCAAATGACAGCTGCCAGAAGGAGCGCGATCAATTCGACGTTCTTCTTCGTTTTCTTGTAGATATCCCTGCCGAACGCGAATCCGAAGCCTGCGACCGCGGGTCCCCCAATGCCTGCTGCGACCAGCGCCAGTTTTGAACGCCTCGAATTCACGCGATCTCCCCCTTGTGCCCGATCAAGCGGCGCGAGGTGCGGATTGAAGAAAACACGAACCACGACGCCCCAGCGAACCAACCTACTACGGCAATCAAAACCGATACGACCAGATAAACCAGTTCGCCGAGCTTGATCGCGCCTTTGCCCAGCACTTTCAGGACCGCAGAGGTTCTTTCACCCATACTGCTTGCCAAGGATCGGAACCGGGAGAGCTCATTGGCGTCATCGGCATTTTCCAGAGCTCGAAATGTCGCCTTTATCCCTCCGGTCGACGCTATTCCAGTTGCGGAACTCGCAAGTAAACCCACCTCCCCAACCACCTCTTTGCGAACCGCGCCGGTAAAGGCAGCTTTTGCAGCTGTCATGTCGACTGGCATCATTTCTGAGATCAGTTTTCGGAATCCCGAGAAGTCGCCCTTTGCGACGCGACGCCAGTCGATCTCGATGAAGGCCGCGCGAACGGCTGCTGCCGTTGGAGCCTTGAATGTGGGGAGGGATGTACGGGAAAGTCCTCGTTTCAAGCCTTCCAGGTCAACCAGTCGAGCCGACATAACGCCGAGGCGTTTGAGCAAGCCTTTCGATAGCTTCCCGGCTTTGTTGGCGTTTTTCAGCAGCGAGAATCCCATGTCCATCGCTCCGGTACCTGGAACATTCGTCGCCAGACCAAGCAGGGAAAGGCCTAGCGTGAGCTTGTCGTAGTCCTCTCCCCGGATCAGATGGTTGCCTTGGATGACTGCATCGCGAACATCGCCGACACCGACGTAGTCGGCGGCCAGCACGCCTCCGATGGAAGCTGGGGTTGTTACTTGCCCGGTAATCGCGCCATCCAGGAAATCCTTGCTGTTTCGCAGTCCGAATTCAAATGGGCTTTCGCGGGTCCGCCCAAACAGATCCGCCGGCAATTCGCGTCCACTGTCACGCGCGAGCTCCACCAGGTTTTGGGCTTCAGAAACATCGCCCTCATCGAGCGCTTGTTCGATGGACACCTCGTAGTCGTTAGTAGAAAGGCGACTCAGCCGATATTGTGAGATCGCGAACGGATCCCAAAAGTTAAATGCCAGCTTCAGGGCGGCAAATTGATTTGAGGAGACGAAGGCAACAAGTGTTGCAATCAGCATTGCCCCACCGATTGCCCGTCGGCCAAGACGAACGAAACGGAACATGCCCTTCGCACCCCGCAAGAGCTATCTTTTCAACCATCTCAACATCCCCTTGCAGAAGCCGCAAGGACGTCCTCAGTGTGAAACTAGAATTTCACACTGACACCCTTCCGCCCCCCGGGAGTCGGGTGCAGGCCTTGCGTGATCAGAACGACCCTCGCCCGTCAGTCAAGAAGTCAAGACATAATAGCCTAGTCAGCAAGAATCTGACGCCGGAATTTACCTCAATCTCAAAATTCGTATTTACACTAAATGACAGACGCGAAGCCTTAGCTAAATCCGGTTTCTCATCCGATTCGTTCATGCTTGGCCATCGGAGGGTAGCTCACTGCAACCTTGTTGTGGAAGCGTACCTTGGGCATGGGGTATGTAATCTTAGGGCAATAAATCGGTTCACCATGGTTCATCCTCCGGGTTGATCCGGACCATTGATTCGCGCTTGTTTTCCGCAACCTGTATTTTGCGGGTTTCGGATTTTCGTATGCTAAACACATAGAAGGCCAAAGGAATGCAGAGGTAGGCCGCGCCCGCCGCAATGTTCCAGCCTAATAAAGGATTGGTAAAACTGATGATTACAGTTATCAACATAAGACTAAATGTTGTCCAAAACCACGCACGAACATCATAGGACAACCAGCCCGTCAAGCCGCCTATCACGACAGCTGGCATCATAGCACCGAAACCGTACATTAACTTTAGCCCGATGGTTTGCCGCAATTCGCGGGGCGCCAACCACAGAACCGCAACTAAAACGACTGCTCCAGCTATAGCTATCCGTCTGCCGGGATGTTCGGAAAACATTTTTAGACTCCGCCAATTGTTCGTACCACGCTTTTTTTGTACGGACCGGGCCTGCCCGGTCGGCGCGGCGGGATCCATCTTCCTGCGAAGATCGGCCGTTGACCAGAGCGTCTGCGACACATTAGCGGCCATTTCCGGCGTCATCATGCGCATAGTGAGATTGACCGCCCATTCGTGTCTTGCTCCCGCCAATGCAGACACTCGATTGGCGGCGGAAAATGTACCTGAACCTGAGGCGTTGGATTGGCGACTGCATCAGCAGCGCCTTGAGAAAGCGCATGAGCGTACCAGAGCTGCGCCTGCCGCGAGGGATTCTCTTTGCAGAATGAGTAATTGAAGCAGGCGTTCCGAGTTTCCTCCGAGTCTGATGCATAACAGCACGATGAGTTGTCCTCGCTTGGCGGATTCTTGATGCGCTAACGTCAGTCTCGACCGCCCTATTGCCAAGGCGGTACGCATCAGCTGCTCCGGGTCGAGCAGGAGACTGGAGCGTCTACGAAGCGATTCCTGGAAGCCATCGTGCATCAAGATGCGGCCGTGGCGGTTGAGGTCGGCTGCTATTTTGGGCATGGCCACACTTCTTGGAGAGCCGCGGCAACCCCTGACATGGCCGTGTTTGACCACTTCTCCGGATGCTTTTGGGCCCAGTTCACGAAAATCTGACGTGCTGCCTGATAAGTCGATTCCGTGGTCCGACACATTCCTAATCTGTTCAGCAGATTAAAGTTCTTTGGTTGGTCGCTATGCTCGATCACCACACCAACCAACAGCATCGCGTCGGACAAAGAACCTACATAGCCTATGCAGAAATTGAACTCGGGAGAACCCTCTGCCGAATTACATTGGTCTAGCACCTCGTGTACGGTCAGGGCGGAAGCGTTTGATGAAAATAGCCCGGCAGTGATCAACGCTACTAGCCCAACTAAAATGGGACCTCTTTGCCCAGTCCTCTCCCCTGAACGATCGCGGATGAGATCCAGGCGACGTTTCAAACTCGCTGTCGCTTGGCTGGTATCAGACGGGGATCGAGATCTGGAAAATATCACGTAAATATCACATTTGGAGCGATGGAGTGGTTTTAAGGCAGAAGTCTTGAAAACTTCCGTACCGGGAACGGTACCGTGGGCTCGAATCCCACTCGCTCCGCCAGTACCCGCGACACGCAGATCAGCGAACTGCTACTCGGGCAAGCCGTCGACAAGGAACAACCGCCCAACAACGAGATACCCGGAGGAAGATCCATGTCGGACGGGACGTTAAACAAACCGCGTCGGTGGTCGATCTCCGCTCCTTTGGCGCTCCTGAAGATGTCCTCGATTAGAGCCTTCATCTTCGCCGCCGGCTTCTCTTCGTTTGCTGCCGCGGCATTAGGCGCCGAGCTACAGCGAAGCTGTATCGAGCCCCCTGCGACCGTTATCGAGCTTACGGGCATTAACACCAAGCATGCGCGGGCCAGGGCATAGTTCAGCGAACCGGATATCGTTAAGGCGTGCCATGAAGGCTACGTGGACCAAGGCAGCTTCTCGTCACCGGAAAAGTGCATTCGAGAAACGAAGGTGGCCCTCCTTGGCGACGAAATTAGCGCCGAGGCAAATTGCACCAAGGGCACCCTCAGGTTGGGGGAAATGACCTTCAAAATGCCCGTCGAGGCGAACTGTGCATCCGGCGGGATCTTCGCCGCGCCAGCTTTCACAATGCTCTGCCCCACATATCGAGGCAGGGTCATGAAACCGTGAGGAAGGCAATTGCGCCCGGCGCACGCCGCCGAGCTGGCTGGTAGATCGAGGGAGTTTATCTTATGACGCAACAGCTAACCGACCCTGCCGTTGGACTGGTATCGTTCCAGAAAGCCCTTGCAGATGGGGAGATTTTTCCTGAGCACTGCAGGCTAGACCCTGATCTTTACGTGCTGCTAGATCAGCCCGCTGGGAGTCCTCGGTTCACTTACGCGCGCATCCAAAAAGATGGCACGGTAACAGCAATAGCCATCTTGGCGGTGGCTGAGCCTATGCAAGGGCTCCCGTGTTTCCAGCTCGGATACGCTGTTCCCGAGCAATGTCGAAACCAAGGACGCGCGAAAGAGGTGGTCACAGCAGCCCTTGCAGAGCTCAAGCATGGCTTTGCCGATGCAAACGTCCACACATTCTTTGTGGAGGCTGTCGTCGGTGCCGACAATCCAGTCTCGCAAGCAGTAGCCGCAGCGACGATCTCAACCCAGCCGGAAGCTGGCATCGACAAATTTGCGGAAGTGTCAGTGCTGCAATATGTGCGCAAATTCGAACCAACTGCCGTCTAAGCGGCAAACCGGCCCCCAGCCGTTCGACGGCGGGCACGGAACGTCACGTCAGCCCCGGTGCTTCCGTGAGAGCAGGAACTGTGATATCAGAGTTTTATGCCAAAGCAAGAAACCGTGGTATCAAAGAAACGCGGACCCGCCCCAACCGGAAAGGGCGTGCCGATCATGGTCCGCTTGCAGCCGGACTTGCTCGACGGCGTCGATCAATTCGTTGCCGAGCATGACGTCACGCGGCCGGAAGCCGTTCGGCTGATCGTTCGTGACTGGTTGCGCCGCCACCAGGTGCTCAAGGCCGAGTGAACTGCCGGGCGTTCGGTTTTCCGAAAGCACGCCTTTTCAGGCCGGCGTCCGTGCGGTCTGAGTAGGCCACCGAAACAGCGGTTCGGCGTCGACACGGCTCCGCTGCTCCTCGTTTAGCCAAAC
>NZ_RZQP01000165.1:0-14189 GCF_003998165.1 Mesorhizobium sp. M7A.F.Ca.US.007.01.2.1
TGGTATAGACATCGACGGAGCCGGTGTGACGGTTGGCCCAGCGGTTGCCGATGCCGAAGACGAAATCGGCTTCCAGCATCGTCGCATTGCCATAGCGGTGCGAGGTCTGCAGCCCGCACATGCCGGCCATCAGCCGGTGGTCGTCGGGGATCGCGCCCCAGCCCATCAAGGTCGGGATGACCGGCACGCCTGAAATTTCCGCGAATTCGATCAGCAGGTCCGACGCATCGGCGTTTATGATGCCGCCGCCGGCGACGATCAGCGGCTTTTCGGCGGCGTTGAGCATCGTCAACGCCTTTTCGGCCTGGGCGCGCGTCATGGCCGGCTTGAACGGCGTCAACGGCTCATAGGCATCGATGTCGAATTCGATCTCGGCCAGCTGGACGTCGACCGGCAGGTCGATCAGCACCGGACCCGGCCGCGACGAGCGCATCAGGTGAAAGGCCTTCTGCAGCGCCATGGGGACGAGATAGGGCTCCATGACCGTGACCGCCCATTTGGCGACCGGCGCGGCAATGGCTGATATGTCGACGGCCTGGAAATCCTCCTTGTTCAGCCGCGCCCGCGGCGCCTGGCCGGTGATGCACAGGATCGGAATGGAATCCGCAGCGGCCGAATAGAGCCCGGTGATCATGTCGGTGCCGGCCGGACCCGAAGTGCCGATGCACAGGCCGATATTGCCTGCCTTGGCCCGGGTAAAGCCTTCCGCCATGTGCGAGGCGCCCTCGACGTGACGGGCAAGCACGTGGCGGATCGTTCCCCTCGCCTTCAGCGCCGAATAGAACGGATTGATCGCCGCGCCCGGCACGCCGAAAGCGCAGGAAATGCCTTCCTTTTCGAGAACGAGAACCGCGGCATCGACAGCGCGCATCCTGGCCATTTTCCAGCCCTCCACGGGTTTGTCATTGTTGGATTGGCTGAGGATGCCAGCACGCCGGCTATTTTTCAATTTTTTCAGAATATTTTTTCATTTAGAGAAAACAACGGCTATATGCTGATTTTATTGGATTTTCCGTTTTCTAGGAATCCGGCCTGCGATTTTAGTGAAAAACTTTTTCATTGTGCATTTGGCGAGATCGGTCGAGAATGGCGCCATGGAAACCACGGAAAAACGCCAGCGCGGCCGGCCGCGCGCTTTCAATGGGCCCTCGGAGGCCAGTTCGGTGCAGTCGCTCGATCGGGCGCTGAGAATCCTGGCCATTGTCGCGGAAGGCAGCGGCCTGTCGCTGAGCGAGATATCGGCGCAGAGCGGGCTTGCCGCCTCCACCGCCTACCGCATGCTGACGACGCTGCAAAACCACGGAATGGTCGAATTCGACACATCAGACCAGCTGTGGTCGATCGGCGTCGAGACCTACCGTATGGGCGCGGCCTTCCTGCGCCGCCGCAAGCTGGTCGACCGCGCGCGTGTCGTCATGCAGGAGCTGATGGAGAGAACCGGCGAGACCGCCAATCTCGGCGTCGCCGAGGACGATTGCGTGGTCTTCGTCAGCCAGGTCGAGACGCATCAGGCGATCCGCGCCTTCTTCCGGCCGGGCACGCGCAGCCCCTTCCATGCGTCCGGCATCGGCAAGGCGGTGCTGGCGCATCTCGAGCCGGAGCGCGTCGGAACCATGCTGCGCAAGGCAGGCCTGCAGCGCTTCACCGACAGGACGCTGTCCGACATTTCGGCGCTTGCCCACGATCTGGCGCGGATCAAGCAGCGCGGCTGGTCGGTCGACGACGAGGAGCGGCACCCCGGCATGCGCTGCGTGGCAGCCGCCATCTTCAACGAATTCGGCGAGCCGATCGGCGGCGTTTCCGTGTCGGGACCGACGGTGCGGGTGACGCCGGAGCGGCTGGCCGAGATCGGCCCGCTGGTGCGCGATGCGGCAGCCGAGGTGACCAGGATGATCGGCGGCGTGCGAGCCGGCTGATCAGCCCGCCCCGGGCAGCGCGCTCCTGGTCGCGATATCGAAGAAATCGAGAAGGATGGCCATGCCGACGCCGCAGGCGGTGAATATCAGGCCGGCCATGAAGATGCGGTTGGCGCGTTCATAGATGCGCCGCTGCAGGCATTTCGTGTCGAGCAGCAGCGAGAGCGCCCGCATCTGCAAGGCAATGCCGGCCAGGATCGGCAGGACGGCGACAAGATGGTAGGTCTGCCACGGGATCGGGTTGGCGGCCCAATGGGTGATGAAGCCCAGCGAAAACGCCAGCAGGATGCCGACGGTGGTGACGGTGCCGTTGCGGAAAACCGTTTCGACCAGGTCTTCCCTGGGGTCCTGCTCGTCCAAGGGTCTCTCCCCGCGTTTCGCGGTCCAGGATAGACGCTCGGAAAATCTCTGTACACTGTCCGATCTGTCGCCGGACCAATCCCTTCAGTTCTGCGCTGAAGCGGCCGATGGAGCACGCACCGCTACCATCCAGACAACAGAAGAGGGGCTCGCATGGGCCCCTCTGTTGCTGAACGGGTCCTCCCCTCAGAGACGGCAATAGTGGCGGTATCCGTCGTGGCCGAGATAGGTATCGGAGTCCGCGTCGTAGCTGGCATAGCGATCGTAGCAGCGGCGGACATGCCACGAGCCACCGCCTTCGTCGACATAGACGGTGCGCGGCTGGGCGAGCAGGCTGCCGAGGACGAAGCCGCCGACGCCGGCAGCAATGCCGATGCCGATTTCGCGGTTGTGGTGATGGCTGTGGGCGGCCGAAGGCTGCACGGTGCCGGCCAGCGTGGCGGCGGCGACGGCGGTGGCGATAAGGCCGGAAACGAGTGTGTTCTTGAACATGACGATCTCCTTGCTTCGTTGACCGAGGCGATCCATCCGCCTCTTGATCATCTGTCGTCACAGCCAGGAAAAAGGTTCGAACTTTTTTGATTTTTCTGGAGCTGGGAAATCGGATGGACCGAGGTCCACGCTGACGGCGACTGGAAAGGGTTGGCGAGGACGTTGATGCGGCCAATCTCCCCCACTTGCTGGGGGCTATGCCACGCACATATCTGCTATGACTGGGGTGACTGATCGGCCCGAGGCCCGATTGCCGGGTGGGTCCCCCAATCCGTCGCTGCTTCGCAGCGCCACCTTCCCCCCTCCGGAGGGAAAGGAAAGGAGCGTTGGTGGGCGAGCGTTGGCTCGGCGAAGCCGAGACGGAGCGGGACCAGCGCCGCATAGGCAATGCATGCGCCAAGCTGCCATGCACTCTATCGCCAAAGACCAGTTGCTTGGAAATGTGTGCATGCCGTAGCTTGCCGGGGATCAGCAGCTTTGCCGCCCTACTTCACAAGGTGATCGCCGAACGCAAAAAGGGCGGCCGAAGCCGCCCTCTTGGGGAATTGGGTCCCTCCATCAAAGGAAAATGATCACCCTGCCGTGCCTGTGGTGATGGTTGTGGTGGTGGTTGTAGTGCTTCCACCAGAACTTCTTGAAGTGCTTCTTGTGATGGTTGTGGTGGTGATGATGATGGCCATGCATGCCGTGGGCTGACGACGTGCCGACAGTGCCGGCGAGCGCGCCGGCGGCGACGAAGATGGCGACGAGGCCCGAGGTAAGAGTGCGCTTGAACATGATGATCTCCTGGATCTTTTGATCGAGGCGACCCATTCGCCTCTGACCATCAGTCGGCGCGGCGCAGGAAAAGGTTCGATAGGTGGAGGAGATTTTTTGTGGGGCGCCGCTGACGCCAGCGCAGCGACGGCAAGGACACCAATGACCCGTCGCCCCCTATTCCCTCACCCCATCCCCGTGACATGGCGCAGCCAGAAAGCCAGCGCGATGAAACCGATGATGGTGGTGACGCCGGTCCAGTCGACATTGGCCTTCTTCACGTCGCTGATGATCTTCACCAGCAGCATCCAGGCCACGAAGATGATCGGAAGAATGATGACAAATCTGATCATGCGACACCCCTGCTCGAAGCGATTGCACCCTTCCCTAGATGTAGGAAGCAATCCGGCGGTTTTCAGGATGCCCTCGCCGACGGCCCATGCGGCATGCCGGGAAAAAACGGAGTTTTGTCTTTACTGGCGCAACAAATATGCTAACCGGAGCGCCGTGCCCTTGTAGCTCAGCTGGTAGAGCAGCGGTTTTGTAAACCGAAGGTCGGCGGTTCGATTCCGTCCGGGGGCACCAGCACAATGCAAAAACCATGACATTTTCAAAAGCTTAGAAAACAAGGTTCGGGTTCGATCCACCGCTTATCCACCTGGAATTTTCATTTGCCAACGCGAGTATCCGCCCCAGAGCATCACCGTATCCGGATCATCCTCTTCGTCCTCCTCCGGCTCGTAAGGTTCCCGCGCCACCAGCAAATCGATTCGCCTAAGGTCAGTCCCTCCCATTGGCGCATCGAGCGAGAGCGTTTTGAAGGTGTCATATTTGTGGATAGTGTGCTTGGTGCTAGGTTGCCAAATATTCAGCCTGGCTCAGATTTGGGAATATTGGGGGGACGTCACTTTGATCCGCATTTTGGTCGCACTCGCCGCCGCAATTTGCTTCGCGTCTTCGGCGGCTTCGGCAGGACAGGACAATATCCACTTCCTGGTCGGGATGCCCGATGCCAAGTTAAATTTGGCCGCTAAAATGGCAGGTAACCTCAACGGCGTTATGCAAAGGTGCCGGCTGAGGCCTACAGAAGATGGAAAAGCTATCATTGCTGTCCCTGTGCTTTTGTACGAGGGGATTAGAAAAACACCTGACGCCTAATCCTCCTAAGTTCCGGAAGGCCATTCGCACCTATGAAAGAGCTTACGCCATGGCGGTCCAGAGAGCGGGAAATTGCCAGGCTGAGAAGGCCAAATACCCGGGACTTTCCCGATAGATGGCTGAGAAGGGACCCGGACATTGGGCGAGTCACCGCCCTGCGCGCCGCCGCCTAACTATGGCGTCGACGGCATCCTTCCTGATTGCTGCGGATTGAGCCGTCCGGTATACCCATCGGCATTCTTCGCGAACACAGCTGCAAGCCTGATCCGTGCGGCAGCGGCTTCATTGAAGATCAGAACGGCACCCTTCCACGCTCAGCACTTGAATTTCTCGATAATGCCCGCATCGAAGCCTGACGCGGAAGTATTGAGCTCTTCGAGGGATGCCTGCTTGCACCGGCCATCCCGATACCTATTTCGCCGAATTCAGGCGCAGCAACTTAGCCTACGGGTGTGACTTCCTAGCTATATACAAAGTTGCAGGCTCATCGATATAAGGCGATTGGCGATTTTGATGGGGATTTCATGAAAGCTTTTTTGCTCGCTTCATTCGTTGCGCTTTCCGCGGCTCCGGCCATGGCTGCCGATATGACGATCGCTCCTGTCGATACCCCTGAATGGACCTGGCAAGGGCCATACGCCGGCGTGTTCGGTGCCGGAACGTTGGAACACTACAAGATCTATGGACCGGGCGCCCAGGCTGGCGCAACGCATAATGTCGGCTCGGCAACGGTCGGCGGCTTTGCAGGCTATAACCTCCAATCCGGCAAGATTGTCTATGGCGTCGAAGGCGAGCTTGGCTACCGCTTCAAGAAGAACACCTTCGACGATATTCCAGGCCCAGGCGTCCTTGACGCCTCCACAGGTTTGTTCGGATCCGTAAAGGGTCGCGTTGGCATGGACATGGGAGCCTACATGCCGTTCGTCACGGCTGGTGTAACCGCTGCAAAGCTGAAGACATTCTACCCAGGTGGAAACGCTGAGCGGGATGCCACCTTGGTCGGTGGTGTTGTTGGAGCAGGCATCGACGTCGCGCTCACACACAACGTGTTCTTGCGCGGCGAATACGACTTCTCCTTCTTCGGCAAGAAGTCGCTTGAATATTGTGGCGGCGGATGCACGCTGGAACACACGCTTCAGACGCACGATTTCCGCGTCGGCATCGCGATGAAGTTCTAACTGTTCAGCGCGTCTCCGACTTTGACGCCCTCCGCGGGAATGGCAAGACCAAGGTCCAGCTTGTGAATGGCATTCCGCGGGCGCAATGTCGCCGCGAACCCGACGGCTAGGGGCCTGGATCGCAAATAGTTTGCCGTTCAGGCCCTTCGTTCGTTCGGGACCATGCCCATCTGCGCGCCATCCCTTCGTACCAAACCGTATGTTGAATCCTTCTTGGGTCACGCGTGACAAGAGAGTAAATAAATCCTTTCGCAGGAAGGGAGGCCGCGATGGCAGAAACGCATATAGAAGTCGCACGCGCGGTTATAGAAACCAGCTTTCGGTTGCGGCACCATTCCCTGGCCGGAACTGCCTCATTTCGCCGTGATATGGACCACTCCCGACGCGCAATCGAGGCCTCGCGCGAACTGCTCAAGCGCCTTCGCCAACGTCATCGCGATGACATGGCCCGGGAGGGAGATCCGGAGCCAGGTCCTGTTGCCGTCTCGGCCTTCGATGCCGACATTCTCCGCTCGGCGTTTCGAAACCTGGTCAGGGAAACAGGCGTTCCCGAGTGTGAATGGCGCCACCTGGCTGAAAGCCTGGTCCGCGAATATGTCGGGTGCGAGCAGGTTAACGTTGGCTTGTTGGACTGGATTACCCACAAGTAGTCAGCGGTATAAATTGCGTACCAACGCAAAACAGCCCGCCCCGCCCACATTGCCGGTAACACGAAACGGGCTGCGGAAGCCCGCATGCGATGCTTCCTGCAATCCAACTTTGGGCGAGTACGGATGTTCCGTTAGTTTCTGCTGAAAGGCGGTACATTCTGCTGCCGTGGCCATTCGACAGTCACTGGTAGGGTAGACCCGCCGCTCCATTTGCGAAGCGACGGGCTCTCGCCCACCCCATACCTGTGAAAGCAATTTAGATGCCAAACTTTTGACCCGTTATGGGGCACAGCCGTCGCCTTGCCAGTCGGTCGGTCGCCCTCTCGTCGCTCTGCCTCGACATTGATAACCATGTACATCATGCCGGCTCGTTGGCTGCGATCACAAATTGTCGGATTCGTACGAAGCAGAGTTCTGTACGATTCCAACCCTGTAACTTTGTACACCCCTGTTTTGTAATTCGGCGGCTGAGGGGACGCCGTGCATCAGGTTGCATTTCACTGTCAATCGCGCGCCAGAGGGCGTATATTTTTTAAATCGTCTGCACGTGTCTACGGGCGCAGACGGCAGGGAGATTGGAAAGCTCTTGCCCCAAGCGGGATTGAGCTATGACCAATCCAGAGAACGATTCCTACAGAAACCAATTGTTGCGCAGGCTTGACCCTGGTGACCTGGGGCTTTTGCAGCCACACCTTGAACTGTGTGACCTCGAGCCGAAAATGACCTTAGAGAAAGCCGATTCGGAGATCGAGACGGTGTACTTCCTGGAGGACGGCATCGCTTCTGTGGTCGCGACGGCTTCAGGTAAGGAAGCCGAGGTGGGCCTTGTCGGCTTTGAGGGAATGACCGGTGCCGCGCTCGTGATGGGCGCTGACTATGCAGCGCATCAATGCTACGTTCAGTCGGCCGGCAGCGCTTTCAGGATGGGAACCGAGCCCTTCAAGGAGGCTCTTGCGAACAGCCCAACGTTGCGCCTTTTCCTGTTGCGCTATGTCCACTACTTCCACATCCAGACCAGCTATACGGCCCTGATCAACGCAAAATCAAACCTTGAAGAGCGGTTGGCGCGCTGGCTTCTAATGTGTGACGATCGGGTCCACGGCGAGCGCCTTGCGATCACCCATGAGTTTCTCGCCGTCATGCTTGGAGCAAGACGCCCAGGCGTTACCGTTGGGCTGCAAGTTCTGGAAGGACGTGGTTTCATCTATTCTCGACGTGGCGAAGTGCACATCAGGGACCGCAGCGGACTTGCAGCCTGCGCAAACGGCACCTACGGCAAGCCAGAAGCCGATTACGTTCGGCTAGTTGGATTATAGCGCTCCAAGCATGCCGGACGTAGGCCGCGGTGATCCAAGCACCTGCGCCTCGCGCCAGCAATACAGCCCGTCCCGCCCACATTGCCGGTGACACGAAACGGCTGCGGAAGCCGCGATCCGATGCGATTGCAATCCAACCCTGGGCGCGCACGGATGTCCCGCAAGCTTCATATCCCGTGCGTCAGCACAAGATAAATAGCGGGGACGAGCATCAACCAGCCGCTCAGTCCAAGAACCACCAAGATGGCCATGCGCTCTGTTCGCCTGACAAGGTCGGCAATGTTTTCTTTGTCCGGCAAAGCGACGGAGGCCACAAACCCGGGCGCACGATCATCGTTGCCATTTCCCGGTTGGTTCGCGCTGCCACTCTCATTCGATCTCTGGACCAATGTCATTGTGATCGTTCACCGAAAAGAATCTAAACCGGCCCGTTCTCGGCGCGTGAGCCGGAACGGGCCGAGGCGGGAAATCAGTTAAAATCGAAGGACGACCGAAGGACCACGTCGGCGGTAGCACCGGACGCGACGGCGACCATGCCGCCAATAACTGCGGCAAACCCGTCTCCAGCCCCGCCGGCGGCGGTGGGGACGGTAGTGCCAGTCCCGATGGTAGACTTGCTGCACTTCTGCCTGTGCGTCTTCTTCAAAGGTCTCTGTTTGTGGCGTCTCAAGTTCATCGAGGATGCCGTGTCCGGCCCCTGGAACACCCGCCATTGCGTCAGTTGGGCGGACAGCGCTTGCAAGGGCCGCTGCCCCGGCAACGCCAAACATTGCAGTCAAGAAGGATCGCCGATCCATAATAAACCTCCCAAGGTACATGTGCTAGAAATGCGCCCACGCCTGCCGAATGAGCATGCATGGGCGCACGGTGAAATACAGGACCCGCCCGCCGTCGAAGCAGCTCACGGGTCCTGCGCAGGAAGGGACGTAGCTGCGCCGATCCACGCCATGTCAGCCAAGAACGACCCCCATCACCAGGAAGGTGATGGCTGTTGCGAAAATCGGTGCGAGCAACCATCGCGCCTGGCCGACACTTTTTTCCACTGTTTCTCTCCGAATTGGAGAGACAACAACCTTTAGGCCTAAGCCGTTCCGCCTACTCCCAACGGGTAAGACCATTGCGTTTTCCAACCAGACTTTGGTCCTGCGCGGATTCAGACAGAGGCCCGTATGAGGAACGTTTGGCCTGGCGACGTGTTCGGGTGGCTGGCGCCCAGCCGATCGTGCTGCCGCCAGGTTACAAGAGGAGAAAAACAAATGAGGATGCACCTAAGCAGCGCCGCTGCGGCGCTCTTGCTGTTGGCCAGCGTCGGCGCGGTTGCGGCACAGGATGTGGTTATCACACCGGAACAGGACACCGTCGTCCGCGAATACGTGAAGAAGCAACCCTTGGCTTCTGTGAAGCTTCCGGGGGTGGAGTTGAATGTCGGCACGGCTCTGCCAGACACGGTCGAACTCCACGAGGTTCCCAACGTCAAATACCGCTATACGGTGGTCGACAACCGAACGGTTTTGGTGGACCCGAGCACACGCAAGATTGTGAAAGTCTACGACTGAAACTTCGAACCGGCCAGGCCCGCCGGCAGGGATGCCGGCGGGTTGCGCTCGTCAGATCGCCACTCAATCGGACAAATGAAAATGATGAACCCTGAAGTCGAGACGTCGCAAGCGCTCGTGGCGCGCCTGGTTGATCTCCAGGCGAGAGCGCGGGCAGCACGTATAAATGAGGCCGAAATAAAGACCTTCCAAAAGGTCGCAGCCGTCACGGATGATGGTCGAGGTCGGTCGGCTCAGGATCTGGCCGTTCCAGGTTCGATGGCGACATAGTGGTGCACGAGGTCACACCCCAATCGCCGCCACAAGAATTCGGTTCTGCCCGCGGATCGCCGCGCGCAGTTCCAACATTCCAAGTTGTGCCTTCTTCTACGACGCGCCAGCAACCTGGGTGGATGCCCCAACCCTGGTGAAGGTGTTCCGCACCCTGACGGACTTGTAGACGTAGGCGACCCAGAGCCCTATCAGCACAAACGAGACTATGTACGTCGCAAGCGCCTCGCCAGTGACCACTTTCCGAACCGAAACCCCGATCGCGGTGGAGACCCAGATCGCGTCCAGTATGACCGCCACCGGGATTGCGAGCCATTGGATGAGAAACAACTGCTTGAACCGAAGGCTCCGCCTCAGCATGGCAACGAGCACCACAAGCTGAAACACCATAAATGCCAGCAGCAGGGCAACCTCGCCATAGACCACCATGGGTCCATTCGGCACCAGCATGAGCTGGTTGTAGCCATCGCTGGAGGCCCCCAATTCGGCGAGTGTGCGCAGCGGTGACAATGCCTGACCGATAGCCAGCAGCATCAGCCAGCCGCCGAAGCCCACAAGAGTCTCAGGATTCTGCGACGGCTTCGCGGCCGATCGAACAGCAAAGAAAACAGGCACGCCGATCAACAGCAGCATGATCGCCCAATGCCAGATGGAAAACGCCCCCATTTACCCCTCTCCTTTTTATGCCCCTTTAAGTTGTACAAGGTTTTAGATTCAACTCAAGAGGCGAGCCCTCGTGTGAATGAAGTTATGTCGAACCGACGATTTCTCCTGTCTGCTCCTGACTCCTTCACACCCCGATCGCCGCCACCAAAATCCGGTTCTGCCTTCGGATCGCCGCGCGCAGCTCCGGTATTTTCGCCGCGTCGCGCTTCACGAATTCGATGAACATCATGTTCATGTTGTTGAAGATCAGTTCGCCGAGCGCTGCTCCGTCGATGTCCTGCCGCACCAGGCCGAGCGCCTGCAGGCGGGCGATCAGGGCGCGGATCTGTTCGGTCAGCGCGCGGTCGAGCGCGGTGTAGGCCTGGCCGAACGGGCTGTCGGGCAGTTGCGTCGAGATCGCCATTGCCTGCCGCCACATCTCCTTGCTGAGATAGTGCAGCGAGTGCTCGATGTAGATGCCGATCAGCGTATCCAGCGCATCGCCGACATTGGCCGGCGGCCTGGCGACGACGCCCTGCCCGGCATTCAGCACCTCATTGACCTCCAGCGAGACGATGGCGCCGAGGATGTCGCCCTTGTTCTCATAGTAGTTGTAGATGGTGCCGACCGAGACCTCGGCCTGCGTGGCGATCGCCTCTATCTTGGCGCCCTCATAGCCGGCCTCTCGAAACAGTTCCGCCGCCGCTTCGATGATGCGCCTGTGCCGGTCCGCCTTTTGCCTTGCCCGCAATCCGCTCATTCCAGCCTCTTGCCACAAAAACAGAATTGACTCAATTTTAGAATTGGTTCAATTTTTTGCAAGAAGCCACAAAGGCAAGGGAGAACACTCGATGTCCGCACATTCCAAGACCATGAATTCGCTTTCCATGTTGAAGAGCCATCTGCATGCTGCGTGCGCGGCCGCGGCGCTGTTGCTCGCAGCCGGCAGCGCTGTCCAGGCCGCCGACCTCAACGCGCTGATCTGGTGCGATCATGCCGATCCAGCACTGCTGCAGCCCTTCGAGGAGGCCAATGGCGTCAAGGTCAACGTCAAGGAATTCGAGGGCACCGGCGCTGGCCTCGCCATCGTCGAACAGTCACAGCCGGGCGACTGGGACGTGATGGTGATCGATTCGATCGACGTGCCGCGCGGCGTCGAAAAAGGCCTGTTCGAGCCGCTGCCGGAAGACAAGCTGCCGCTGGCCGACCTGTTTGCGCAGGTGAAGATGGACGGCTCCACCATGGTCGGCGGCAAGCGCTACGGCATCACCGAAAAGTTCGGCTACAACACGATCGGCTACAACAAGACCAAGGTCGACCCGGCCGACATGCAGTCGATGGCGGCCCTGACCGGCGACAAGTGCAAGGGCAAGGTCGCCATCTACGACTACTACCTGCCGGTCATCGGCATGGCCGCACTGGCGATCGGCAAGAAGACGGCCGATCTCACCGAAGCCGACCTGCCCGCCCTCAAGGACGAGCTCTTGAAGATGAAAGCCAATGCCAAGCTGGTCGGCGAAGTGACCGCCAGCCAGACGGCGCTGGCGACGGGCGAGGTCGACATACTGGTCGGCGGCGGCGAATGGGTGACGGCGGGCCTGGCCAAGGAAAACCCGGCGCTGGACTTCTCCATCCCGAAAGAAGGTGCGGTTCTGTGGTCGCAGTCGCTGGCCATGTTCAAGGATTCCAGGAACAAGGACATGGCGCTGAAGTTCATCCAGTACATTATGAGCCCGGAGGGCCAGGCGCGGCTTGCCACCTCCTCCTGCTACTGGGGCATGCCGGCCAACACCAAGGCAGCACTGACCGACGACCAGAAGAAGGTGCTGCGCTTCGACGAACAGCCGGGCTTCCTGACGCGTGCCCAGGCCTATCCGGCGCCGAACGCCGATCTCGACAAGAAGATGCAGGACATGTGGACCGAAATGCTGCAGGCGAAATGAGCCGATAGCGCTCATGAGCTCGGCTGGAAACAACCCCTTGCCCCGGGCGGGCCATACCCTGCCCCGGGCGAGCTCTGCTCTGCCCTGGGCGCTGGTCACGCCGGCGCTCGGCTGGACGCTGCTGTTCTTCGTGCTGCCGTTCATTGCCATGGGGTTTTCCAGCCTGACGGCGCATGAGGGCGGCGGCTTCACGCTGTCCAACTACAGCCAGTTCTTCACCAACCCTTCCTACTGGCAGGCGATGGTGAACTCGCTTGAGGTGACCGCGATCGTCACCGTGGTCTCGGTGCTGCTCGCCTATCCCTTCGCCTGGATCCTCGCCGAACAGGTGCCGGAGCGCTGGCAGCGGCTGGCGCTGATGCTGGCGGTGCTGCCGTTCTGGACCTCCTATGTCGTGCGCTCCTATTCCTGGCTGCTGGTGCTGGTGCAGAACGGCGTCGTAAACCGGGCGCTGACCGGCTCGGGCCTCATCAGCGAGCCTGTGCATCTCGCCAACACGCGTTTCGCCACCATCACCGGCTTCGTGCACTTCTTCGTCATGTTGTTGACGCTGACGATCTTCGCCAATCTCAAGCAGCTCAGCCCCAGCTACCGCAAGGCGGCCGCCGATCTCGGCGCCGGGCCGGTGCGAACCTTCCTGCATGTCGTGCTGCCGCTGACCTTGCCCGGCATCATGGTCGGCGCCTTCCTCACTTTCGTGCTGTGCATCGGCGACTACATCACGCCGCAGATCCTGGGCGGCAACAACGAGCTGCTGATGCCGCAGCTGGTGATGATGCAGATCGGCCGGCGCGGCGACTTTCCGCTGGCCTCGGCGCTGTCGATCATCCTGATGGCGGTGGTCACCATCGCCTATCTCGCCTGCGCCCGCTGGCTGAAGATCGAGCGGGCCTGAGATGCGCAGGATTGTCCGCATCGCCTCCTGGCTCTACGCGCTTGCCGTCTACGGCTTCATCTTCCTGCCCGTGATCGTGCTGGTGCTGTTTTCGCTGCAGGCGACGTCGTTCCCGATCCCGCCCTTCACCGGCCCGTCGCTGCGCTGGTACGACGCAGTGCTCTCGGACCCACGGCTGACTTCGGCGTTGGTCAATTCGCTGCTGGTCGCGTCCATCTCGTCGCTCGCCGCCGTGACGCTCGGCTTCCTTTCCGCCTGGGGCTTTGCCCGCTTCGTCCTGCCCGGCTCCGGCCTGCTGCGCGGGCTGATCACCCTGCCGCTGACGGTCAGCTATCTCATCATCGGCATGGGGCTGCTGGTGCTGTTCAACTGGGCCGGCGTACCGAAATCCTTGCTTGCCGCCGGCATCGGCCATGTCGTGATCAATCTGCCGCTGTGCTTTGCCATCATCTACAGCCAGATGGGGGACCACCAGATCAACATCGAGCGCGCCGCGCGCGACCTCGGCGCGCCGGAATGGAAGGTGCTGCTGTTGATCACCGTGCCGGTCATGGCGCCGGCCATCTTCGCCGGCTTCTTCCTGTCGATGACCTTCTCCTGGGACGAATTCGTGATCTCCTTCCTGCTCACCCGCTTCGACACCACGCTGCCGGTCGAGATCTGGAACCTGCTGCGTTCCGGCCTCAATCCCAAGACCAATGCCGTCGGCTCGCTGGTCTTCGCCGTCTCCATCGTGCTGGTGGTGTTTTTTGAACTGACATTGCTTCGGAGAAAGCCCGCATGAGCGCGCCCCTCGTCGACATCAGCAGTGTCTCGCATCGCTTCGGCCAGCACACCGTGCTGAAGGATGTCTCGCTGCAGATCGAGCCCGGCAGCTACACGATCCTGCTCGGGCCGTCCGGCTCCGGCAAGACGACGCTCTTGTCCATTCTGGGCGGCTTCGTCACCCCTAGCGAAGGCAAGGTGTTCATCCGTGGCGAGGATTGCACGTCGGTGCCGCCGGCCAAGCGGCCGACGACGACGGTGTTCCAGGACTATGCGCTGTTCCCACATA